>JAEELK010000219.1 GCA_016282655.1 Bacillota bacterium
GCGGCTCTTCGGCGCCTCCGCGCCCGGCGGGGAAGCGGGCGACTGGATCCGCGCGCTGCGCTGGTGCTGGCCCTACCTAAGCCTCGGCGTCCTCTGCAGCACGCCGCTGCCGGAAAGGCTGTGGAAGAAAGTCTCCGGGCGGGCGGCCGCCTGGCCGATCCTCTTCGCGCTCTTCTGGGTCTGCGCCTATTTCATGGCCACCGCGGCGGGCGACCCGTTCCTGTATTTCAGTTTCTAAGGAGGAGGGATCATGCAGAAACGATCTTACGCGACATGGTTCATCCTCGCGGTGCTGCTCTGCGGCGCGCTGCTGGCGCTGGGCGGTCTCTATCTCCGGCATACGGCGCTGCAGGATCTGCCGCAGTACCGGGAGACGCCGGACATCGCCATCCCGCTGATGCTGCTGAAGGACCGGAGCCCCCTGCAGGAGGCGCGGGCGCGCGCGGAATGGGAGGCGAGGCAGAGCGGGGCGCAGGCGGACGAGACGGCCGCCGGGGAGCCGTCGGACAACACGGAGCCCGCGCAGGAGGCGCAGGACGTCGGCGCGCCCGCAGAAGCCGGCGCAGCCGAAACACAGGCGCCTTCCGACGCCGGCGCGCCCGGAGACGAAGCGCTCTCGGAGGAGGGCCGCTTCGACCATACGCTCTTCATAGGAGATTCGCGGACCGACGGCCTGCGCGTCTGGGGCAGGCTCGGCAAGGCCGAGTACTTCTGCGGCGTCAATTATTCCGTTTACAACATCCTGGAGAAGCGCAGCTCGGACGAGGGCTTCCGCGACAAGAAGCTCGAAGAGCTGCTCGCGGAGCGCAGCTATGAGGAGATCTGGCTGATGCTCGGCTACAACGAGGCCGGCTATCCCTTCAACTCTCTGATGAAACAATACTCTTACGTGATCGCCCGGGTGCGGGAGGCGCAGCCGAAGGCGAAGATCGTGCTCTACGGCATCATGCATGCCGGCCGTTCCGTGGCGCAGAAGCATGATCACTACAGCATCGCGAACCTGGACGCGGTCAGCGAGGGCCTGCGCGGCCTCGCGGCGGAAAGCGACGGCGTCGAATTCGTGCCCTGCACCTCCGCCTTTTACGACGCGGACGGCTATCTGCTGCCAGAGGTCTCCAACGACGGCGAGCACCTGAAGCCGGAGCGCTCGGAGGACTGGGCGCAAGAGATCGCAAAGGCCGCGCCGCAGCGCTGAAGAGCGCGCGGCCGGCCTTTCTGTTTCCATGCGATCGCTGTCTGCCCGCCTTCTTCAGTCCGCGATGATGAGCCCGTCCGCGCGGGCGCGGACGGCGAGCTCCAGGCGCGAGCGAAAGCCTGTCTTCTGCAGCATGTTCGCGACGTGCATCTTCACCGTGTTTTCCGCGATGCCGAGCTGATCTCCGATCTCGCGGTTCGAGGCGCCGCCGACGAGGCCGCGCAGCACCTCCAGTTCACGCTCTGTAAAATCGCTGCTCATGACGTTCCCGAGCTTCACGGGAGGCGTGTCGTCCGGATAGACCGACTCGCCCGCCATGGTGCGCTTCATCACCGCAAGGAGCGGCTGCTCCTCCGCCTCTTTGTACCAGAAGCTCTCCACCCCGATCTCCCGCGCGCGGCGGATGTAGGAGACCTCCGGCATGGAGGTGATGATCAGGATCTTCGTCTCGGGCGAGATGCTCCGGATCTCGCGCGCGGCCGCAAGGCCGTTCATCTGTCCCGGCATCACCACGTCCAGGACCACCAGGTCGACCGGCTTCTTCCGCACGTATTCGACCGCCTCCGAGGCGCGGGGCACGGACGCAACGACCTCAAAGGCGTCCGCGCCGGCGAGCGCCGCGTTGAGCGCCGTGCGCGCCATGTGATGGTCATCCGCAAGCAGTACTTTATAAGACATCGTTTCCGGCCTCCTTTGGCAGCGTTACTAACATCTGAAAAACAGGGGCAGAGAATACCTCGAGGCGTCCGCCGAGCCGCTCCGCTTCGGCGCGCAGATTGCGCAGTCCGCCGGTCTCGCGGACCGGGCCGGAGGGCGGTGTTCCGTCGTTTTCAAAGATGAGTTCATAGCTTGTGTCGGTCTCGCGGATCCGCAGCAGGGCTTCCGTGCCTTCCGCGTGCCGCAGAACGTTGGTCAGATGGACGCTGACTGCCGTCCGGATGACGCTCTGCAGGCCTGCTTCCTTCGGCAGCTCGCCGTCGATCAGAAGGCGGATGCCGAGGGCCTCCGCCTCTTCCGTCATCGATTCCCGGGGCGTCTGCCTGTCATACTGCGTTTCGAGCAGGGGCCGGATGGTGCCGCGCCATTCCGCGAGCAGCTCCGCGCGGTCCACCGCGTCCGGCTCCAGGAAGAAACGCCTCGCGTGAAGCAGCGCGTGTCCGAAGCGGTCGTGGATCTTCGCGCGCATCTCGGCGGCTTCCCGCTCCATCACGGTGTATTTGATCCGGCCCATCAGCGCCCGCAGGCGCACGTTGACGAGCCGGACTTTGCTTTCTTTTTCCCGCAGCTCGCGGGTCAGCCGGAACTCTTCGCTAAGGTCGGAAGCGATCACCTCATACAGCGGCTTTCCTTCAAAGAGCGTCTGATAGCGGTGAAAGCCGATGGCGGAGCCGTCCGGGCGCTGCACGATCAGCGCGTCTCCCTCGTCCGGCGCCATCGGAAGCCCTTCCGCGGAGAGGCGTTCCCAGAACTCGGCGCCGTTCAGCAGGGGAGCGCCGGTCAGCTCCTGCGCCAGGCGTTCCATCGTCTCGTTGACGAGCTTTGTGAGGCCGCCGGGGAAGTAGAAGAGCACGCCGCTCGGGAGGCTGTCCAGGCTTTTTTTGACAGAGGCGGCGGAAACGTTCTGTCGCAGCC
>JAEELK010000220.1 GCA_016282655.1 Bacillota bacterium
AGAATCGCTTGTGGAAGGATGGAGAAGAATTCTTCTGATGCCCAGGCGGCTGCGCCTGCCGCGGGACGCTACAGCCGCGCAGCTGCGCTTCCAAGGCGGCTGAAAAACGATCTCTGCGCATGCTGTGGGACAGGCGCCTGAAACGGCCGCGGGATGAGAGCCGAAGAGATCTGACAAAGAGGGGGAAATGATGAGAAAAAGATCGCTGTGGATCTTGACGATCCTGTTGTTCTGTTTGAGCTGGAGCGCAGCGGCCGCGGCGGAAACGCTCTCCGGCGGCGCAGCCCGCCAGATCGCGGAAGGCATAGAAGACGCCGCGGCGCGGGAGATCCTGCTGCGCGCGATCGACGAAGGCGCCGAGGTCACCTACAGTTACGGCGCTAACGGCAAAGTCTCCGCCTATCGTTTGAAGCTGGCCGGCGTGGAAAAGCGCTTCGAGGAGCTGGACGACGCGGAAAAGAGCGCGGTGCTGCAGGGGCTGCTGGAGCGGCGGGAGATCCCGTACGAGATCGTGGCGGAAGGCGTTTCTTATCCGCTGAGCACCGCGCGTTGGAACGAGCGGGGCATCATCGTCTACGGCGACATGGCGGCCGTCAACGCGCTGGTCCAGGCGACGGCCTCCTCCAACTACGACAGCGCCAGCGGCATGTACCGCTACTGGGGCTTCGACCTGAACGGCGGGCTCTACGGCAACGACGATTTCCCGCGGGACTCCGATTCCGGGACTCCTGCCTGGCAGAAGGACTGGCTCAGCTGCGACGAGATCCTGCTGAACGGCACGGCCCGCCGCTACGTAGGCAGCCACGCGCTGGGCAATCAGAGCGCATTCTCCTACGCGGACCGGGAGCGGACGGCAAAGCGCTTTCTGGCGGAGAATCCCGCATGGACGGCGGCCGGGCTGGACGAGGACTACATCCTGAGCCATTTCTTTTTCAACGCGGTCCTGACGGACAGCGGTCTCACGCAGGGACAGTTCGTGGGCGTGCACGTCAACGCCTACGGCACCTGGTATCAGAGCTTTTCCGTCACGGACAAAGTGAAGGTCTTCGTGGTGCGGGAGGGCTACGTGAAGAGCGGCAGCGTATCCGACGGCGCTCCGGCGGCCGGCGGCACAGCAGGACAGGACCCGGGAGCGGCTCTGCCTGAAGAGGAAACGCCGCTCCCGCGGCTCGGCGGGAGCGCGCTGCTCTCCCTGCCGGAGCAGAGCTACCAGGGGCATCCCGTGGCAGCGGAAGACCGGAGCAGCTTTGAAGTGGACGGAGAGAGCTGGTCCGCCAGCCGCATGTACAGCGCCGGGCTCGCGAGCAATTCCATCCGCGTAGAGCAGAGCGGCGTTTCGACGTCGACGCGCCTGAGCCGGCTGCGCCGCGAGATCACCTTCACGCAGAGCGGCCGCTTCGACGTGCGGCTGGACGTGGAGCTGAAGGACGGCGGGGAGAGCAGCGACCGCAGGAGCATACAAGTGCTGCCGACCCCCGCGCTGGAGATCCGCCTCTCCGGCTGTCAGAAAGAGAACCGCAGGCAGATCCTGAACGTCGCGGTGGCAAAAGATCCCGCGGCGGAGATCGCGGAGCTGTGGATCGAGATCAGCTGCCCGGCGCGCGGCGAGCGCGTCCGCCTTTTACACAACGTCGCCGGCGGAGGGGAAGGCGATCTCCCGCAGAACAGCGAGTCCATCAAGACGCGGCCCATCGAGGCCATGAGCGGCGACGCGTACTACACCCGCTGCCGGCTGCTCTTCCTGACGAAGAACGCGGACACGGAGATCTATCATTACAAAGTCTGCGCAAAGGACAGCCGCGGCTATGAATGCACTGCGGAGGCGGATTTTGAAGTGGCGCCGGATCTGGCGCCGACGGCGCGGATCTCGCTGGCGGAGAGCTTCCTGCGGGAGGAAGGCGGCGGCGCCGCGGAGATCGAAGCCGCGGACCTTTCCGGCACGGACGGAGACGATCTGGAGCGCAGCTGGATCCTTCTGGGCCCGGACTGCGGCGGTCTGGAGGACGCGTCCATGGAGGCGGGCAGCTGGCAGCGGATCGCGTTCCGGAAGGAGGGCGTGGGCCCCTTCCGCCTGAAGCTCGTGGTGAAGGATCGCTGGGTCGAGGAAACGCTGGAGGAGTACGTCACGGAGGCGGACCGCAGGCAGGCGGAGGCCGAGGCGCAGTCCGAGGTGATCAACGTGGCGCCGCGGGTGAGCCTGAAAGCCCTGGAAAGCAGGACGGCGGACCTGCTTTACGTTGCGGAGAACGAGGAGACGTATCAGGCGCTGCTGGCGGCCCGGACCGGCCTCGCGCGGCGGATGCTGGAGGCGGGGATCGACGGGAGGATCGTGGTCGAACGGCAGGGGCGCTTCCTCTGTGAAGAGGGCGCGGCGCCGGCGGAGACTTTTTCCGCGGGTGCGCAGATCGAGGAGGACTTCGGCTTCGAGGGCACCTGGAGCTGCCTGGAGAACAGCGTCTGCACGGACGGAGAGCGGATCTATACCCTCACGGCATCCTGGCCGCAGAGCGGCGCGGGCGCGGGGCCGCAGTACCCGTACTTCATCCGGGCCTATGATCCGGAAGACGGCCGGCTCCTTTGGACCCATGCCGTCAACGAGGCGGATCTCGCGATGGACCTGCAGCGTTACACGGCGGCGGACGGGCAGTACGCGAGCCCGCTCGCGGCGGTCACGGGCGGGGACTATCTCTTCCTGCGCGGCGCGGAAAAGACCCTCGTGTTGCAGAAGGAGACGGGGCTCTATGCGGCGACGCTCTCCTTCCGCCCCGGGGATCGGAACTATCAGAGCGGCGGAGCTGTGTACAGCTTCCGGGAGGACGGCATCTACCGCATCAGCCGCCGCGGCGGCGCGGTGCGGCAGATCTATGCGGGAACGCTGAGCGCGGAGCGGAGCCAGTGGTATCAGGGCGCGGTGCACTTTTTGATGCGCCGCGGGGACAGCCTGTTCCGGGGGCGTTTCGTGCCGGAGAGCGAATCCCTGCAGTTCACGCATCTCATGGATCTCAGCTACACGGTGGATCAGAACCACAACCGGCCGGGAAGCTTCGCCTGCAGCCTCTGCGGCGTGGACAGCGCCGGGCAGTTCCTGGTGCAGACCAGGGAGCGCTTCGCCAACGGCGGCGATCCTGTTACAAAGCTCTACGTTTTCGACGCGGAGAACGTCTGCCGCAAGCAGCTCAGCGCCTCCGCGGCGCAGGAGGTCCAGTGGGCGCCCGCGCCGGACCGGGACGGCGTGTTCCGCTACGCGCTCTACGCCTCCCACAGCCGGAGCAGCAAGAAACGTTATACGATGCTCTTCTGCTACGGGCTCGCGGACGAGAGCGTGATGACGGGATCCCTCTCCGCGAGCGCGGACTATCCATCCGGCACGAAGATCCTCTATGCCGCGGCGCTCGGCGGCAAGGTCTACGCCGGGACCGGCGGGGATGATTTCTTCCGCAGCTCCGGCGGATATAGCTATCTCTACAGCCGTTTCTGCGCCTGGACGGCGGATCCCGCCAGCGGGAGCGTCAGCGCCGCGCTGGAGCGCGGCCTGCCTGCCGGAACGAACGCGGAATATGGCGGGCAGAGCGACGGCTTCTTCCTGCTGCACAAAGGAGATAACAATACCGCGCAGATCCGGGGCAGCCGCAGCGCCGTCATCGGCTATCCGCGGAGCCGGGAGCAGGGACTGGCGCTCGCCGCGGCGCGGCATCTGGATCCGGCGAAGGACTACGGCATCGCCGTGCGCCTGGAAGAGATGCCCGCGGCGCTCGAAAGCCTGCTGCCGCAGGAGCGGCGCGAGCCGCGGGTGCTCTGCCTGGCGGCGGACGAGGCGGCGCCGGCGGGCGCGGGCGGCCTGCTGAGCCGGGCCTACTCGCTGGAAGAAGGCAAGACGTATTATTACGAATTCGA
>JAEELK010000221.1 GCA_016282655.1 Bacillota bacterium
CATTCCCTCTCTGGCAGGTGGGCAGACGGCGCTTACGGAATTTACCATCGAGGTCAACCCCGAAGACATCGTAGAAAAGGGGCCGGATTACGTCCGCGGGCTGCTCTCCCTCGGCGTGAACCGCATCAGCATGGGCGTGCAGTCGCTGGACGACGGGATCCTGCGCTGGATGAACCGCCGCCACGATGCCGACCGCGCCCGGCAGGCCTTCCGCATCCTGCGGGAAAGCGGGGTGGAGAACATCAGCGTGGACCTGATTTTCGGGCTTTCACAACTCTCGGAGGCCGTCTTCAGGCAGACGCTGGACGAGATGGTCCGCTGGCGGCCGGAGCACGTGTCCGCCTACCAGTTGAGCATCGAGGAAGGCAGCGCGCTGGGCCGGATGGTGCGGGATGGCCGCTACACGGAGGCTTCCCAGGAGCAGTGCGCGGCGCAGTACCGCCTGCTCTGCGACACCCTCCGGGACGCCGGGTACGTCCACTACGAGATTTCCAACTGGGCCCTTCCCGGACGCGAGGCCGTCCACAACAGCGCCTACTGGTCCCGCCACCCCTACGTCGGCCTCGGGCCCGGAGCGCATAGTTTCGACGGCACCGTCCGCTCCTGGAACGCCGAATCTCTCCCTCCGGCGCAGGCGGCAACTGCCGCTGAAAACCGTAGCCACCCTCGGCTCCGTAAGAGGGAGGGGCCCGCTTCCGAAGGAAGTGGGAGGGGTCCTGCGCAGCAGGACGTTTTCAGCGGCAGTTCGCCGCTGCGCGGAGGCAAAGAGGTGTTATCAGAAAAAGAGGCGATAGAGGAAAAGGTCTTCCTGGGACTTCGGACGGCACGGGGTGTAACGGAGGACCTGCTGTCCAAAGAAAAAGCCGCCGGAATGCTCTCCGACGGCCGCCTGGCGCGCACGGCAGAAGGCCGCCTTCGCATCCCGGAAGACCGCTGGTTCGTCAGCGACGACATCATCGCCGACCTGCTTTAACGCTGTTGAAGGTCCAAGATTTGGACCTTCAACGTCATTATCGGCCTTATTTGCAGTTGAGGGTCCAACGTCTGGACCCTCAACTGCAATAAAACAGGTTACTTATTCGGTTCGCCGTCCGGCAGATGGCAGTGGACGGCGGCCAGCAGCGCGCCGAGGCTGTCCGGCCGGTTGGCCGCGAGCACCAGCGACGGCTTCTCCAGCGAGGGCGGCAGGCCGTTCCAGCCGGCGATGCGTCCGCCCGCCTCGTGCAGGACCAGCATCCCGGCGGCATAGTCCCAGGGCTGCAGGCGCATCTCGAAAAAGAGCTCGATGACGCCGGAAGCCAGCAGGCAGAGTTCGAGGGCCGCGGAGCCCCAGCGGCGGATATCGTTGCACTGCATATAGACGTCATAGATGATGTCCGAACAGGCCTTGGCGTTCTCCTTGCAATAGAGGCTGAGCGCCGTGCACAGGATCCCGTCGGCGAAGGGCCGGCCGGACACGTGGATGGAATGGCCGTTGCACCACGCGCCCTTGCCCAGTTCGGCGGAATACAGCTCGCCGCGCCCCGGGCTGTACACGACGCCCAGCTGCAGCCTCCCCTTGCGCGCCAGCGCCACGGAGATGCAGCAGTCCGCGATGCCGCGGGAATAGTTCGCGGTACCGTCGATGGGGTCGATGATCCACACGTACTCCTCGTCCAGGTCGCGGAAATCCTCCTCCTCGCAGAGGAAGCCGCAGCCCGGCAGCAAGGCGGCGAGCCGTTCCGTGAGGAAATGCTGGACGGCGATGTCCGACGAGGTGACGAGGTTCACGCGCCCGTCCTTCTGCATCACGGTGAAATGGTCCGTGGCCATCAGCGCGGACGCCTCCTTGACGATATCGATTACTTCCTGTAGCATCGCACTCCTGGGTTTGTTCCGCGAAGATACGCAGAAAAATGCTATCTTTGTATTTACTATGTTTGACAAAGAAGTATATATCGCACGCCGGAAGGCGCTGCTGGAGCGCCTCGCTGGGCAGAAGGGCATCGCCCTCTTCCTCGGCAACGTAGAGGCCCCCGCCCAGTACAAGGACAACTGCTACAAATGGCGCCAGGACAGCAACTGGCTGTATTTCTTCGGCATCGACGAGCCGCGCTTCGCCGCCACCGTCGACCTGGAAAGCGGCGAGGAGACTCTCTATGCCGACGACTTCGAGATCGACGACATCATCTGGATGGGCCCGATGCCCACCGTGCGCTCCCTCGCGGACCGCTGCGGCGTGGCGAAGACCGCCCCGTACGACGCCCTCGGCGCAGCGCTCAAGGGCCGTCAGGTCCACTTCCTGCCGGCCTCGCGCTACTACAACCGGATGAAGCTCGGCGCCCTGCTGGGGCTCGATCCCGCCGAGACCACCTCCGCCGGCAAAGCCGGCTGCGCGAAGGCTTCCGAAGCGCTGGTACGCGCCGTCATCGGTCTGCGCCTGGTCAAGGAACCGCTCGAGATCGCCTGCATCGACGATGCCTGCGCCCTCGGCTACGAGATGCACACGGCCGCCCGCCGCGGCATCCGCATCGGCCGCATCGAACAGGAGATCGTGGGCGAGATGGAAGGCATCTCCCTCGCGAAGGGCTGGGGC
>JAEELK010000222.1 GCA_016282655.1 Bacillota bacterium
GACCACGGCTTCATCGGCTCCTCCGACCTGGACCAGGGCGGGAAGCTGACCGCGCGGCTGCTGACGGCGATCGTCGGTCCCATGCTCTCCGGCGCCTGCACCAGCGAGAAAAAGCGCGCCAAGCTCAAGGCCAGGCTGCGGAAAAAGGGAGCGATCGGCAACGGGGACAAGTCGCTGGACTTCGCCAACGCTTTCATCGACAGCATGAAAACACTCAACCCGAAGACGATCTCCCGCGAGTTTTATTCCGACTATATCACGCCTTTGGACGACGATATCCATGTGGACGGCACGACGGTGCACGTCTTCTACGCGCTGCAGATGGGCGAAAAGTACGGAAAACGTTATCGTCAACACTTCCGCGACCCGGACATCCACGAATTTGACATGAAGCACGAGGTCTGGCTCTATGACGACGCGTGGCGGAAGCCCGTGCTGGATATGATCGACGCGTGCATGGAGGCGGAAGCATGACGCTCCGATACGAGATCCTCAAGCGGATCGTGAAGGCCGCGAACATCAAAAAGCGCTGGGCCGGCATGAGCACGGAAGAGCTGCTGGAAAACCGTCGGCGGGAGAACGCCAGGAACCGCATCCCGGAACTCAAGGACGACGCCTTCCTCATCAGCCGCGTCGAGGTGATGGGCTGCCCCGTGCTGAAGCTGATCCACAGGGAGAAGACGGACAAGGCCAACCTTTTCCTGATCGGCGGCGGCATGGTCAGCGCGCCGCGTCCGGGCTCTGTCAAAAAGGCGCTGCGCTTTGCGAAGGAAACGGGGCTTGACCTGTTCGTCCCGTATTATCCGCTGTGTACGGATCACCCGCTGACAAGGGCTTACGAAATGATCCACGAGACCTATCGGCTCATGCTGCAAGACTACAAGGCGGAGCATATCTCCGTGCTCGGCACTTCCTCCGGCGGCAATCTGGCGCTGGGCATGGTCCCCTACATCAACGACGGCCATGGGGATACGCCCATGCCGGGCTATATCATGGCGATCTCTCCCGGCACCTGCGCGGATACGGAGGAGGAATGGCGGCGGATGCTGGAGCTGGACAAAAAGGACGTGGCGATCCCGGCGTCGTACATGAAGACCGCCGTGGAGATCATGCGCCACGGGGACGACAGTGTTCCCAACTATATGATCCGGCTGCAGAAGGGCGACTTTACAAACTGTCCGAAGGTCACCTTCATTTACGGCAGCGACGAGACGCTCTACGCCTGTGCAACCTCCTTTGAGGCGGCCATGAAGAAGTACGGCGCAGACTTCGAGATGATCGTCGGCGAGGGCATGTTCCATTGCTATCCCGTCTTCCCCATCTGCCGGGAAGCGAAAGAAGGCTGGGAGCTGATGATCCGCCGGATGAAGGAGAACACGAAATGAAGCTGTGCCCAAGAGAATTCGAGGCCATGCAGAGCTCATTCCGCAAGTGGTATATCCGCAGGATCGAGCTGCCCACTTTTCGGAAGTTCGGCCTCACTATCAAGGATCGGGACATCCTGGAGGTCGGCTGCGGCTCGGGCTACGCCGCTTCGCTGATCACGGCGGAGGGCCCAGGCAGCTACACGGGGCTGGACATCATGCCGGAGCAGCTGACGCTTGCCCGCGGCAAGAAGCTGCCAAACGCCCGGTTCGTGGAGGGCAGCGCAGATGATCTCGGTGCTTTTCCCGACGGAAGCTTCGACGCGGTGCTGGATCTCTGCATCCTGCACCACGTGGAGGGCTGGCGCTCTTTCTTTGACGAGTGCCGGCGGGTGCTGAAGGACGGCGGCTGCATCTATATCGCCGACCTGTCGAGAAGCTGCATCCACATCGTGGACGCCCTGCTGCACTGGGATCACGCCGAGGAGGCGCTGTTCAGCTTCGAGGAGCTGGAACGGGAGGCCAACAGGCGCGGCTTTCGTACCGTGAAGAAAGCGATCGACCTCGGAATGGAGGGCTATTTCCGCTTTCAGAAGTAGTAATACTCCTCCCCGATGGAAAGCTGACTTGGAATTCCGAGCAGGAATTGCGTCAGACGAGGCGGCTTTCGCAGAGCATAATGGAAATATATGGTCAAGAAAGCCAACGCAGTATGACGCGGTTCCCGCCGGAAGGACTGTCAGGTTTCTGTCGAGGAGGAGTATAAGGATGGAAGTCGTTGAATTCGGAAAAGAAAACAGCCGGAGGATCGTGCTGATCCCCGGCAATATGATGAGCTGGCGGCAATTCGAGAACGTGATGGCGCTGCTGAAGAAGGACTTTCATGTGATCGCCGTCAGCACGGATGGCTACGACGGCACGGGAAAAACCGTTTTCACCACGGCGGAGGACGCGGCGGAAAAGCTGGAGGCGTACATCCGGGACAAGCTGGACGGGCAGGTCGAGCTGGTGTTCGGCGAGTCCTTCGGCTGCGCCACGGCGGGCACGCTCTTTCACCGGCAGCGCGTGCGGGTGGATTCCCTGATCCTGAGCGGGCCGCAGTATATGAGTCTGGGGGTCTTCAACGGCTTTGTGACGCATGGCATCCCGCGCAATCAATACAGGCTGCTGGGAAAGATCCAGGGACAGAAAAAGCTGCCGCTGCTTCTCAAGCTCTATACCCGGACAGACGACGAGAAACTTCTGCGGCAGTTCGCGGCGATACCGCCCCACATTTCGTTGGAGACCCTGCAAAACTGCGCCGGGGAGAGTCTGCGGCTCTATGAGGAGATCGACCGCTATGAACCCGACGGCGCGGCCAAGGTCGGCGTCTGGTACGGAGCGAGGGAGCCGAACATGAAAAAGGCGGTGCAAAAGCTGAAACGCGCTTTCCCCAACGCGGAGGTCCATCCCTTTCCCGGCTTCGGCCACGGGGAGATCATCGCGCACCCGGATCGGATGGCCGCGGAGATCAGACGTTTTATGGGAGGGAACACATCATGATCGGGAAGATCGTCATGGAGGGCTTGCTGCTCGGCTCGCTGCTGGTCGTATTCTGCGCGGTCGGTATCCGAAAAGGCGCGGTCAACATGGTCTTTCTGTACCATGCGGACGTGCAGGAACGCTGCATAC
>JAEELK010000223.1 GCA_016282655.1 Bacillota bacterium
ACGCGCGTGTGCGGCGGCGGACTCCTCACCCAGCGCGGGGGTGACCGTGACCTCAACGCGCTGCGCGCCCATGGCCTGAATGAAGCAGTCCACGGTGCCCTCGCCGCCGTCGGCCAGGGGCAGGGCGATCAGCTCCAGCCGCGGGAAGTCCGCGGCGACTTCCTCCGCGATCCGGCAGATCTCCAGGCTGCTGAGACTGCCCTTGAAGGAGTCTGAGGCGACGACGATCTTCATAAAAACCTCCCGAAAGCATCAAAAAAGGCTATTAAATAATGATTCAACCACATGATTCAGTAATGATCGCGCGAAAGACCGGCTCTGCGGCACGCGTTCAGCTCATTATGGCATGGCGCGCCGGCGGATGCAAGGAAGGGGAAAGGCAAAAACCCGTTGCGGCCTCCGCACGCAAAAACTATAATTAACTTGTGAAGAAGGGAGGTGCGCCCATGCGTTTTTATACCGTGCTGCGGGGACAGAAAGAAGAAGTCCTCTTCTCGCCGGACGGCGGGCAAAACGCCTATGCCATCCGGGAACTCGGCCTGCCCTACGAAGACATGGATCGGCTGATCGAAGGCCTCACAGAGGAAGAACGGCGCAGCCTGCCGGAGCGGGCCAAAGGCGCCGTGCCCGTCGAATGGGAGAGCGTCAGGCTCCTCGCGCCCATCGTCCGCCCCAGACAGGACCTCATCTGCCTGGGCATCAACTACAGAGACCACGCCAGCGAGGCCGGCAGCTTCTCCAAAGAAGCCTTCGGCGGCGAGCGGCCGTACACCATCTATTTCTCCAAGCGGGTCAGCAGAGCGAACGGCAGCGGCGAGCCGGTGCCGTCCTACGAAGGCTACTGCGACAGCCTGGACTACGAGGCGGAGCTGGCCTGCGTGCTGGGCCGCAGCGTGAAGGGCATCTCTGAGGCCGAGGCGGAGTCCGCGGTCTTCGGCTACACCATCGTCAACGACATCACCGCCCGCAACATCCAGACGCGCCACAAGCAGTGGTACCTCGGCAAGAGCCTGGACGGCTTCACGCCGATGGGCCCCTGCATCGTCACGCCGGACGAACTGGGCGACCCCAAAGATCTGGCCATCTCCAGCCGCGTGAACGGCGAGATCCGCCAGCAGAGCAACACGAAGTACATGATCCAGACCGTTGCCGGAGCCATCGCAGAGCTTTCGCAGGCCATGACGCTGGAGGCCGGCACCATCATCGCCATGGGCACGCCCGCCGGCGTCGGCATGGGCATGCAGCCGCCCTGCTTCCTGAAAAAAGGCGACGAAGTGGTCTGCGAGATCGAAAAGATCGGGACGCTGCGCAGTCCCGTCGAATAGACCAGGAGGTTTTTTATATGGATTACGAAGGACAGATCTGTCATCCCCCCATGGAACGCAGCTCGGTGAACATTCCGATCACGGTGGGCTGTTCCTACAACGCCTGCAAGTTCTGCGATCTCTTTCGCCATCTCAAATACCGCGCGCTCTCCATGGAAGAGATCGAAAAGGAACTGGCGCGCATCCGCGGCCTCGGCGGAGATCCCAAGGTGGTCTTCCTCGGAGACGGGGACGCGTTCTTCCTGAAGGCGGAGGAACTGCTCGCCATCGCGGAGAAGATCCACGCCTATTTCCCGTCCTGCACGCAGCTGCGCATGGACGCCCGCGTGCCGAACGTCACGGAAAAGACGGACGCGGAGCTGAAGGCGCTGGCGGAGGCGGGCGTCCAGTGCCTGTATCTGGGCGTCGAGAGCGGCCTGGACGACGTTCTGCGCTTCATGAACAAGGACCACACGGTGGCCGAGGCGGAGGCGCAGATCGCGCGCCTGCACGAAGCCGGCATCGAATACGGCGCGCACATCATGACGGGCGTCGCCGGCGCGGGACGCGGGCAGGAGAACGCCGAGAGCACGGCGGCCTTCCTCAACCGCACGAAGCCCTGGAAGGTCGTCAACTTCTCCATGGGCCTGCATCCCAACGTGCCGCTGGCGGAAGAGATCGAGGCGGGGCGCTTCACGCCCTCGGACGAACTCGAGATCCTGCAGGAGGAGTTCCGCATCCTGGAGCTCCTGGAAGGCCCGCTGGAATACGACGGCCTGCACGACGTCTTCGAGTTCCGGGTCCGCGGCTGGCTGCCGCAGGACCGCGAGAAGATGCTGGCGCACACGGCAAGGGCCATCGAGGCGCAGCAGGGCGCCGAAAAGCGCTATTCCTGGACCTCTCCGGACTGGCGCTGCTACCTGCAGACCCCGGTCATCTTTCAGGATCAGGCGCGGCAGATCGAGAATCCGCCGCAGTATTAAGCGCGTATCTGCTTTCGACAGCAGAGCGAAGGAGAAGCAAGCGATATGAGAAAAACAAGGATCATCTGCACCCTGGGCCCCGCAGTGGACAGCGTGGAGCAGATCAAGGCCCTGCTGGCCGAAGGCATGGACGGGGCGCGTTTCAACTTTTCCCACGGCTCGCACGAGAGCCAGCTGGCCACCCTGCGGCGTCTGCGCCAGGCGGTGGCGGAGAGCGGCCGCGACGTGGCAGTCATCCTGGACACCAAAGGCCCGGAGATCCGCATCCGCACCTTCGCGGAGGGAGCGGTGGAGCTGGCGGCCGGCGCGGCCTTCTGCCTCTGCACCGATGACGTGCCGGGGACCGCGGAGCAGGTCTCCGTCACCTACGCGGAGCTGGACAAGGAGCTCGCGCCCGGACAGTCGGTGCTCATCGACGACGGTCTGATCGACCTTAGGGTCGAGCGCATCGAGCCGGGCCGGATCCACTGCCGCGTGGCGGTGGGCGGCACGCTCTCCAACAACAAGAGCATCAATCTGCCGGGGGCCTCCATCCATCTGCCCTCGCTCACCGAGAAGGACAAAGAGGACCTGCGCTTCGCCGTAGAAAACGATTTCGACTACATCGCCGCCTCCTTCATCCGCAGCGCGGCGGACGTGGCCGCCATCCGCGAAGAGCTCGCGCGCCTGGGCGGGCCGGACCTGCGCATCATCTCCAAGGTCGAGAACGAAGAGGGCGTGGAGCACCTGGAAGAGATCGTCACGGCATCGGACGGCATCATGGTCGCGCGGGGCGACCTCGGCGTGGAGATCCCCGCCGTGAAGGTGCCTGGCATCCAGCACCGCATGATCCGCAGCTGCAGGCTGCAGGGAAAGACCGTCATCATCGCCACGCAGATGCTGGACTCCATGATCAAGAACCCCAGGCCCACGCGGGCGGAGGTCTCGGACGTCGCGAACGCGGTCTTCGACTACGCGAGCTGCGTGATGCTCTCCGGCGAGACCGCCAGCGGCAAGTATCCCGTCGAGGCGCTGCGCACCATGCGCGAGATCGTGGAGGAAGCGGAATCGACCATCGACTACTGGCGCGATTTTCAGGAGCGCAACGACCGCTTTAGCTACGATACGGTGAACCAGGCCATCAGCCACAGCTGCTGCCACACGGCCTTCGACCTGAAGGCGCAGGCCATCATCACCGCGACGCAGAGCGGCTACTCGGCCAAGATGATCTCCCGCTTCCGGCCGGCCTGCGAGATCGTGGCCGTCACGCCCATCCCGCGGGTCTTCCGGCAGCTTTGGCTCGTCTGGGGCGTGCATCCGCTGCTGAGCGAGCCCGTGGAGAGCACGGACGCCATGCTCGCGCTCTGCCGGACGCTCGCGCAGCGCGAAGGCCTCGTGCGGAAGGGAGACGCCGTGGTCATCGCCGCGGGCAGCCCCATCGGCACGCCGGGCAGCACCAACCTGATCCAGGCTGGGATCATCGAATAGGAAGGGCGGCGCGCGCCGCAGACCCAAACGAACTGGAAAAAGCCTGTCGTTTCTGACGACAGGCTTATCTTTTTGACAAACAAATGATAAAATATGGAAACTCTGGTTGACATTGGAATACGGGTACGCTATCATGAACTTACAAAAATTGGAAATCAACAAGGAGAGCCTAAGTGAAACGAATGAGATGGATCGCGGGCCTGCTGCTGATCCTGCTCGCCATCGGCGCCATGTTCTGCTGGGAGAACTTCGGACGCGCACGCTTTCTCTACGACAGCGTCCTCGTCGCGGCGGAGGAGATCCCGGCGGGCACCCCGCTGCGCAGCGCGGTCTTTCGTCAGATCGCGCTGCCGCCCGAGGGGAAGACGGAGGGCTCGCTTTCCGCGGCGGAGCTGTCGGCTCTGGCAGATCAGGTGGCTGCGCGCCGCATCCCGGCCGGCAGTCAGCTGACGGCAGGGGATCTGCAGCCGCTTTCCGCGGTCATCCCGGAGGGGAGCGCCATCTTTCCGCTGAAGGCGCAGTGGATCAGCGCCCGCAGCAGCGCGCTGCGCGGCGGAGATCTGGTCGAGCTCGTGGAGAACGTGCATTATTCCTCGCTCGGCGTCTATCGCGTCGCCTTCGTCAAGGACAGCGCGGAGCAGGAGGTCGTGAACAGCAGCGGTCTGCCGGAGCGGAACTGGCTGCGCCGCGCGGACGGCAGCGGCATCATCAGCCACATCGAGATCGTGGCCGCCCTCTCGGACTATCAGCGGATCCGCGCCTGCACCGAAGGCGGGGACTACGCGGGGCTCATCCTCGTCCAGAAGGAGGAAAAGGAGGAATAAGGGGGAGCTATGGAATCGATCTTTGTCTTTCACGGCGCAGACCACAAGGCAGGGACCAGCATGCTGGTCCGCTCCGTGGCGGAGCAGATCTGCGGCGCTTACCGGGAGGTCCGCGTCCTTACGGCCGCGCTGCACGGCGCGCCGGGAAACGACTACGTCACGGGAGACCTGGCTTCCGTGGAGAGCATCCGCTCCTATCTGGAGAACCGCGTCCTGAGCAAGGCGGAGCTGATGAAGGCCTGCCGCTGCACGGAGAACCGCTATTTCCTGGCTGGGGTGGAGGATCTGCTGGAGCGGCGGGATTACTTCCCGGAGATGGTCTCCTATCTTCTGGAAACGATGGCGCCGGAGTTTCAGATCATCCTGGTGGACGCCGGCAACGAGATCGACAACGGCCTTGCCGCGGGCGCGCTGCAGCTCGGTCAGGAGAACTACCTCGTGCTCAGCCAGCAGGAGAGCGCGCTGCGGCAGGCGGAGCGCAAACTCCCGCTCTGTCGGCGGCTCGGGCTGCGCTTCGGGCAGGTCGTGCTGAACCGCTTCCGCGAGGAAGACCCTTATTCCTTAGCCTACGTACAGGAACGCCTCGGGCCGGAACTGCCCGGCGCGGCGTTCTGCAAGGTCGCGGAGGCGGAGAACGGCGCGCGGGCGGCCGAGACGGAGCATAAGCCGCTCCTGGCCTATAAGAACGAGGACTACGCGGAGGACGTGCTGCGCCTGGCCAATCAGCTGCTGCGCGCCGTGCGTCTCCCGGAGATCCAGAAGGCGAGAAGAGGACTATGGAAAAGTTTTATTTAGGAGATCTGCTGCAGGCGGAGGCGCCTGAGCTGCAGCGCGGCAACTTTCAGGAGCTCTGCCGGAGGACGGCCGCCCGCATCCTGGAGGAATGGGAGGAGGAGGGCAAGGAAGACCTCAGCTCCATGCTGCAGCTGCAGAAGAAAGCCCTCATCGGCTGCGAGAACGAAGTCTCTTATTTCAAGAGCCGCATCCGCAGCTTCATCAAGGAATGGGGCGCGGAGCGGACGGAGGTCCCGGCCTGGTATGAAGACCTCTGCGACGGCATCTACCATGAGGTCTTCGGCCTTGCCGGCGTGGCGCAGTGGTTCTCCGACGCCTTCCGGGAGAGCAGCTCCGCGAAGATCATCGGCGAGCGCATCTACTTCCTGGACGGCGGCAGGATGCAGCTCATGCCGCAGCGGATCAGCGCAGAGCGGCGCGAGCAGCTCATCCGTTCCTTTCTGCTCCTGACGCCGGAGGAGCGCCTGGACCGCGATTCCCACGAGATCTACCTTCTGGACGGGACGCGCGTCACCATCTTCGGCGGCGCCATGGTCAAGGAAGGGCAGGACGTCATCATCTTCCGCCGCTACATCATCCCGGAGTACAGCTTCGAAGAGCAGGCGGCGCGCGGGACCATCCCGGCCGACGCGATCCCGCTCTTCGAGAGCATGGTGGCGCTGGGCTACAACGTGGCCTTCACCGGGGCGGTGCGCACGGCAAAGACCTCCTTCCTCTGCACCTGGCAGAGCTATGAGGACCCGCGCCTGGAGGGCGTCATGGTGGAGACGGACCCGGAGATCCCGCTGCACCGCCTCATGCCGGAGGCGCCCGTGGTGCAGCTGATCGCGGACAACGAAGCGCTCAGCCGCATCTCCAAGAACCTGCTGCGCAGCGACGCGGACTATTTCATCCTGGCGGAGGCGCGGGACGGCAACGCCCTCGACACAGCCCTGCGGATCGCCTCCAAGGGAACGCGCCGCATGAAGATCACCTTCCACAGCAAAGATCCCAGAAGCTTCGCGGAGGACGTGGCCTGGGAGATCTGCAGGAGCCTGGGCGGCGACATGGCGCTCACGGCCCGCCGGGCGGCGGCTTCCTTCGATTACGTCTTTCACTTCATCCAGCTGACGGACAAGCGGAGAAAGCGCCTCAACGCGATCTATGAGATGGCCCTGGACGCGGAGCAGGGCATCCGCATGCGGCCCCTCTGCCTCTATGAGCACGAGAGCGACAGCTGGCGCTGGCAGTTCCAGCTGGGAGAGCCGCAGCGCAGGGCCGGCATGGAAGAGGACGCGGCGCTCCTGCGGCGCTTTGAAGCGCAGCTGCGGCGCCTGGCGGCCCCGGAGGAAAGCGGCGCGCCGGCGCCGGAAGCCCGCGACGCCGGGGAGGAGGCATAAGGCATGGATGCGATCCTGGGACACGGCGTCCCGACGCTCCTCTGCGCCCTCTTCGCGCTGGGGATCCTGCTCTGCATGAGCCGGAGCCTGGAACAGGCGCAGCAGCGCTTTCTCCTCATGAGAAGGCTCCGGGCGGAGCGCCGGGCGGAAACGGAAGGAGAGGCGAGACAGGGGATCCAAACGCGGCTCGCGCAGCTCATGGAAGGCGCGCTGGGGCGGGAGATCCCCGGGAACAGGCTGCTGCTCCTCATGTTCCTGCTCTTCCTGCTGGTCTTCGGCAACGCCGCGTGCGTGCTGCGGCTGCCGGCGGCGCTTCTGGCGGGCGGCTTTGCGGCGTCGCTGCCCTGTCTTCTGCTGCGCCTGCGGCTCGCGGACCTGCGCCGCCGCAGCAGCTTCGAGGGAGAAGCGCTGCTGTCGGAGCTGCTCCGGCAATACCGCGGCTGCGGCTGCAACGTCTTTGAGGCGCTGGAGCGCAGCGTCGCGGAGGGGACGGGGATCCGCCACAGCAGGAAGCTGCTCTATTCGCTTCTGCTCGAGCTGCGCGCGAGCGGCAGCCCGGAGCGGGTCCGCGCCGCGACGGAGCGCTTCGCTTACCGGATCGACACGAACTGGAGCCGGATGCTGGCGCACAGCATCCGCCTCGCGGCGGAGAAGGGCAGCAACATCTCACTTTCGCTGGAGGACGTGCTCATCCAGCTCCGGGAGGCAAGGGCGCTGGCGGAAGAGCGCAAGCGCCTCAACAGCGAATCGGTGCGCATGGTCTGCGTGCTGCTCCCGCTGCTCTACGCGAGCACGGTCTTCCTCGCCGTGCGCTATCTGGACGTGCCGCCGGGACGTCTTCTGGCCAACCAGTTCGGCACGCCGGAAGGGCTGCTCTTCTTCCTGCTGATCCTGGCGCTCTTCCTGCTGAATCTGGCGCTGCTCGCCCTGGTCAACGGCCAGAAGTTCGATTTCTGAGGAGGGGGAAGATGGACTGGGATCTGCCTGTTTACGGCGGCTGCCTGCTGCTCTGGAGCTGCGGCGTCTATCTCGCGCTGGTAAGAGAAGGCGCGCCGCGCGCCGCGGGCGGAG
>JAEELK010000224.1 GCA_016282655.1 Bacillota bacterium
CAGACACTCTTTGAACAGCATAAGTCTTCCGATACGGCCATTGCCGTCCTGGAACGGATGGACGGACTCAAAGCGATAATGAAAGTCCAGCAGATCATCGAATGAATGGCCCTTTGCTGCGTTGTATTCTGCCAGGAGCTTCTTTATTTGACCGGAAACCTCTGAGGGGGCAGCTGTGTCCCGGCCTCCGATCTCGTTGGGCAGTTTTTTATAATCACCGACGGCGAACCAGTCTTTGCGGGAGTCAGTCGTTCCGTTTTTCAGGACTGCGTGGAGACGATTAATGAAAGCTTCTGTCGGCGTAGAGATTGCATGATACGCCCGATCCGAACAAAAACTTTTCCACATTGCAGCGTTTTACTGTATATTAGATAGTAATTCCAAAGGAGCCCAATTCATGAAATCACTGCGCCTGATCAAAATACTATGCATCGCATTCCTTTCGCTTCTCTGCCTTACGGCCTGTTCTTTTCCCATGGCAAGCCTGATGGACAAGATCACGGATGAGGAAGGGGAGCTTGTTTCCGCGAAGTCGGAAGAGATCATAGCCTGTCTTACGGAAAACAACAAAGAGGGCCTTTCCGAGCTCTTCTCTGTATCGGCCCGTTCGAGCAAGACCTTTCAGGACGAACTGGACGCCGTATTCGGCTTTTTCTCCAGCGAGGTCTATCTCAGATCGCAGGCGGAAGCTCTTGCGGGCGGCAGCGCTTCGATCGAAAACGGAAAGAAGACCAGATGGGAAGTCAGCCCCGAGATCACGTACATAGAGGTCCTTCAGAAGGCGGAGGACAGCGATGAGCTTTTGAACAGGTATTACTCGGTCCGCTATCACTGGGTGATCGAAGACGACGAGCATCCGGATCGAAAGGGGATCACTTATCTGGAAGTCTCTCTGCTCAACACGGAGCGCTCCGCTTCGATCGGCAGCGAGTAGAAACGCGCGCAGCGTTAGGAAAGATGGATATCATGTCGGAGTATATCAGATCGAACATACAGATCCTCGGCATCTGCGCGCTGGTGCTGGCGGTGCTCCTCGTCCGCATCGCGGCTTCTCTGCGGAGCGGCAGGCGTGAGATCTCGGATGGGAAGCATGAAGACGCCTGGAGAAAGACCTTCGCGCGCTGCGAAGCGTCCGGATCTTTCGCGCTGAAAGACATGGAGATCTCCCGCTTTGCCATCAATCCCATGCTCCGCGCCTTCGGCAGACTGGCCGAGGCGGGGGCGGGGAAGGACTGCGCGGCCATCCTGCGCGAAAACAGCAGAAAGATCACAGCGCGCCTGAGCACGCAGACCGACAACGCTAAGAAGGGATACTTCGCGTACATCCTCGCGATCTCCGACCTATCGGAGCTCCCGGCGGAACAGCGGACAGAGTACATCGGCTTCGCCCGCCCGATGCTTTCCAATCACTCCATCTTCTGCCGCGAGAACGCGCTCAAGGCGCTGTATAACCTGGGCGACGCGGACGCGGTGGCGGAGGCCGTGGAAAAGCTCAGCGCGGACGCGCATCTGCACAACGAGAAGCTCCTCTCCGACGGCATGAACAGTTTCCGCGGCGACCGCGCCAAACTCGCGGAGGCGCTGATGGAACGCTTTGAGCGCTACGACGACCACAGCCAGTCCGCGATCATCACCTTCTTTACGGTGGCAGGCTTTCACGACTGGGACGCTTTCTTCAAGGAACGCCTCGCGCGCGAAGAGATCAGCATCGACCAGCGCTGCGACATCCTGCGGCTGCTCATGAAGGTCCCGTCCGCGGATACGAAGCGCATCCTGATCGACACGCTGCGGGAAAAAGGCAAGGCGGAGGACTGGCAGACCGCGGCGGTCGCCGCGACCGGGCTCGCGTGTTATCCGGACGACGCGGAGACCGTCGAAGCGCTGCGATACGGGATCACCTCGCCTGCGTGGAGCGTCCGCAAGAACTGCGCCGCCGCGCTCGTGAAGCTGCGCGCGCCGCGGGAGGTCCTGGACGGCATCCTCTGCGGTGAGGACGCCTACGCGAGAGACGCGCTCCGCTTCGCGCTGGACCAAAGAGAAGATCAAACGGAAGGGGAGAAGGAATGATGGCCGGACTGAGGACTGTGGCAGAGTTCTACACCACCTATTTCAACGCCTTCATCGCGGTCTACCTCTGGGTCTACACGATCTATCTGCTGATCTGCTGTCTCGGGGGCGCGTTCCGCGTGACCGGAAAACGGCGCCTGGCGGACCTGCACAACGTGATCGATCACGAATACTACTATCCGATCTCCATCCTGGTGCCAGCTTATAACGAAGAAGCGACGATCGTGCAGACCGTGAACAACCTGCTCAAGCTCGAATTCAAACGCTATGAGATCGTGGTGATCGACGACGGCTCCACGGACAAGACAAAGCAGCAGATGCTGGATCATTATCCGCTGGCGCGCGAAAGGAACAGGCCCATCCGTTATCAAGTCGCCTGTCATCCGATCCATGAGATCTATTCCTGCCGCATGGGCGAAGTGCTCATCACGCTGATCTCCAAAGAGAACGGCAGAAGCAAATCGGACGCGGTCAACGCGGGGATCAACGCCGCGACCTATCCTTACGTGATCAACATGGACGCGGACGAGATCCTGCAGAAGGACTCGCTGCGCCTTGCCTGCAGCGCGCTCCTGGAGGCGAACAACGTCGTCGCGGTCGGCGGGAACATCAAGATCTCCAACGACGTCCGCTTCAAGGACGCCATGCCCGTCAGCGGCGGCATGGGAAAGAACGCGGTCGTAAACATGCAGATCCTGGAGTACAGCCGCGGCTTTCTCGGCACGCGCGTCTTCCAGGACCTCCTGAACGCGAATCTGATCATTTCGGGCGGTTATGGGCTCTTCAAGAAGGAGTCCGTGATCGCGGTCGGGGGCTTCGACCCTGTCAGCAAGGGCGAGGACATGGAGATGACGGTCAAGCTCCAGCAGTATTACAGAAAGAAGCGGATCCCGTTCTCGCTGCGCTTCGTGCCGGAGAGCGTCTGCTGGACGCAGGGGCCTGCCAGCCTGAAGGATCTGAGAGCGCAGCGCCTGCGCTGGCACTGCGGTCTGATCCAGACCATCTACAAGTACAGAAAGATGATCCTCAACCCGCGCTACGGCATCGTGGGGCTCTTCATGTTCCCGTACATGATCCTCTTTGAGCTGCTGAGCCCGGTCTTTATGATCCTGGGGCTGCTCTCGGTAGGGCTGAGCGTCGCGCTCGGGAGCGCGTCCGTGCTGAAGGTCCTGACGGCCTTCCTGATCTACGTCCTCTTCGGCCTGCTCCTGACGGCCGTCACGTATATGGACAACCGCTACTGCCCGCAGCAGAAACTGGGCTTCGCGGAGCTCCTGAAGGTCCTGTTCTACGGCCTTCTGGACGCGTTCTTTTTCCGCCCGTACATCGCGCTCGTCAACTTTACGGCCTTCTTCAAGTATAAAAAGGTCACAAAGGCGAAATGGGTCTCCCCGGTGCGGGTGAAGATCTCGGAGGAAGAATAGGGGCCAGGGCCCTGATATGATCATAATAAAAGAGCGGATCCGCCGAATCCGCTCTTTCGTTCCTCTGGGAGGGTGTCGTTTCTGTGGGAGAACTTTATTGTCCGTGCATGCGGTAGTCCGGGTCCGCGTCGATCATCTGGAGCATGATCTCCGCGAAGACGGGGTCGAACTGGCCCGCTTTGCCGCACTCGATCTCCGCGCGGACGGTCTCCTGGGGCAGGGCGTCGCGGTAGCTCCGGCGGCTCGTCATGGCGTCGTAGGCGTCCGCGACGGCGATGATCCGCGCTTCCTCACGGATCGCTTCTCCGGCGAGGCCGTCCGGGTAGCCGCGGCCGTCGTAGCGTTCGTGATGCCAGCGCACGCCGGCCGCGACGTCCGGCATTCCCTGCGCTTTGGCGAGGATGCGCGCGCCGATCTCCGGATGCGTCTTGATCACCGCGTATTCTTCTTCGTTCAGCCTGCCGGGCTTGTTGATCACGGCATCCGGGATGCCGATCTTTCCGACGTCATGCAGCAGGCCCATCATGTAGATCGCGTCCAGCTTTTTCTCCGAATAGCCAAAGCGTCTGCCGATCTCTCTCGCATAGTCCGCGACCCGCCCGGAATGGCCGTTCGTATAGGCGTCTTTGGCGTCGATCGCCTCGGCGAGCGCTTCGACAAGGTCGCGCAGACGGTTGAAGCGTTCCTGCTTCTGATTGGAGCGGACGAGGATGATGAGCAGGACGAGGACGATCAGCAGGGAGGCGATGATCGTGAAGATCAGGGTGTTGCGCAGCCGGCTGAAGACGTTCGTGGCGTCGAATATGGAGAGGCAGAGCCAGTCGTTCGCCACGGAGACGGAGTAGGCGATATAGTCCGCGCCGTCGAATCCAAAGGAGAAGAATCCGTCCTTCGAGCCGCGCAGCGCTTCCACGAGCGCGTTGCCAAAGGTCCCGCTCTCCGCGATGTAGCTCTTGCCGACCTCGGCGGGGTCGGAATGCGCGATGACCTGGTATTTGCGGTCCAGCACGATCTCACGGTCCGCGCCGCCCTCGGAAACGATCTTCTCCGTGATGGCCTGCAGCTGCTGCATGGAAAAGTCCAGCGCCACGACGCTTTTGGCGTCGCAGAGGGTCTTGGAGAAGGTGATCGTGATCGTATGGGTCTCCGCGTCGACGTAGGGATCCACCACCGCGACGCGCCCGACGTTCGCGCGGGCGTCGATGTACCAGGGCCGTTCCGTGGGAACGTAATCCGCGTCGGGGACCCAGTCGGTGCCGTCGAGGTATTCTCCGTTGATGAAGCCGTAAACGCCCGTGGAGTTGGCCGAGGTGGTGTTGACGACCGCCGCGGACTGGTTGACGAGGAAATCGTGGATCTCCGTCTGCGTCCTGCCGGCGCGGATCATGTGATCGAGGGTATAGCAGGCCAGCTTCAGCGTGTCGATGCCCATGGAGAGATACTTGTCGATCTGCTCCGCGGAGGTGACGGAACTGAGCTCGCCGCTCTTGATGATCTCCTGCCGTGTTTCGGAATAGACCATGGCGTAGTAGGCGAGGATCACGGCAAGGAAAAAGACTATGACGAGCGCGGAGAGCAAGACGCTGCGCGCTGTGTTTGTCCGGTCGTTCTTCTTCTGATCCCACATCTGTGATCCTTCTGTCCGTCGTATCTTTCTTATCCTGTGACGGCCGCGCGCAAAAGCTGCGGGGCCGCCTTCCTCAGCGCACGGTGGTGATGTCGCTGCCGAACCATCTCTTCGAGATCTTTCCGAGCGTGCCGTCCGCCTTCATTTCGCTGAGGATCTCCTGCACCTTTTCGCAAAGCGCGTTTTCGCCTTTGCGGAAGCCGATGACGTATTCTTCTTCGGCGAGGCTGTCCGGCAGGATGAAGAAGCGCTCTTCGCTGGAAATGATGAAATAATAGGCCGCCACGGAGTCGAGCAGGGCGGCGTCCACCTCGCCCTGACTCAATCTCTGCAGCAGATCCAGATTGGTCTGGTACTTTTGAATGGTGACGGAGGAGGCGAGCTCTGAATCGAGGAGCACTTCTTCCGCGGACGACGCGCTCTGCACGCCGACGCTGCAGCCGGAAAGGTCGCGCAGATTCATGACCGTGCTGCTTCCGGGGACCACGAAGATCATCGCGCTCTGCATATACGGATCCGAGAGCGTCATCGATTCCGCGCGGGCGGGCGTCTTGGACAGACCGTTCCAGATGCAGTCGATCCGTCCTTCGTTGAGCTCTTCTTCTTTCTTGTCCCAGTCGATGGCCTTGACCTTCAGCGCTACGCCGAGTCGCGCGCAGACGGCGCGCGCGATCTCGACGTCGAAGCCGGTGAAGTTTCCTTGCGCGTCCGTGAAGCCCATGGGCGGAAAGCCGTTGTCCATGCCGAGGACCAGCTCTCCGGACGCGAGGATCCGAGTCAGGGAGTCGTCGCTCTGTTTTGCGCCCGCCGTTCGTTCGCAGGCGCTGAGCGCGAAGAGCATCGCAAGCAGAAGCATGGCGCTCAACAGAAGGCGAAGGTGTGCTGATCTCATTGCGCTCCGTGCGCCGGCGCGGTCCCGGCGGGAAAGGGAAGACCGGAGCCGTAGGATTTCCGGCCTTCCGCGGGACGGGCGATGGAAGATCATCGTCTGTCCGCCGTTATTATTACTGAACATTCCGAAAACGATATCAAATATCATACTATACTATATTCGCCTGAAAAGCAATCTGCGCCGCTGCCGAAAAGATCTGCAGGCCGGGCGTCAGTTTTTCGTTTTTGAACGGCGAAAGAAGTTGTATGATAAGAAAAAAGACCCGCGCCGCGGGCGGAAGAGAGGAGGAGCCATGGAGCAGATCGCGCGGCGGATCGCCGCCCTGGTCGAAGCAAGCGGGGGACGCGCTTATGCCGTCGGCGGCTACGTGCGCGACCGCATCCTCGGCATCGATAACAAGGATCTGGACGTGGAAGTGCACGGCATCGCGCCGCAGCGCCTCTGGGAGATCCTTTCGGAGGTGGGAGAGCCGCTCAGCTACGGCAGCAGCTTCGGGATCTATTCCCTGAAGGGCACGCGGATCGACGTCGCCCTGCCGCGCAGGGAGCGGGCCACGGGCCGCGGACACAGAGATCTCGCGGTCTCCGTCGATCCCTGGATCGGCCTGGAAGAAGCCGCGTCCCGGCGCGATTTCACCATGAACGCCATGCTCGAGGATCTGCTCACGGGCGAGATCATCGATCTCTTCGGCGGCAGAAAAGACCTGGAGGCCGGCATCCTCCGGCACGTCAGCGCGGCGCATTTCGGAGAGGACCCGCTCCGCGCGCTGCGCGCCGCGCAGTTCGCGGCGCGTTTCCGCCTGCGGCTCGCGGCGGAGACCGCGGCGCTCTGCGGGAGCATCGACCTTTCCGCGCTTTCGCCCGAGCGGGTGGAGGAGGAGCTGAAAAAAGCCCTGTTAAAGGCGGAACGGCCGTCCGTGTTCTTTGAGGTGCTGCGCGATACGCGGCAGCTGCGGACCTGGTTCCCGGAGCTCGCGGACTGCATCGGCATCCCGCAGGATCCCCACTATCATCCGGAAGGCGACGTCTGGACGCATACGATGCAGGTGCTGGACCGCGGCGCTGCCCTGCGCGGCGATGTGCGCGATCCCTACGCGTTTCTCCTTTTCTGCCTGACGCATGATCTCGGCAAGATCGTGTGCACGGAGCTGCGGAACGGACGCATCCACGCCTACGGGCATGAGAGCGCCGGACTGCCGCTGATCGAACGCTTCCTGCGCCGTATCGTCCGCGAGAAGGCTGTGCGGGAATACGTCCTGAACATGGCGCCTCTGCACATGA
>JAEELK010000225.1 GCA_016282655.1 Bacillota bacterium
CATCTTCTCGGTCAGCTCCATCAGCTACGATGAATATGACAACTGCTATCCCTTCCTCTTCACCCTTCCCCTGAGCGCAGGGCTCTACGTGCGCGAGAAATACCTCTTCGGGCTGCTGCTCGGCCTGAGCGGCTGGTGTGGCGCCAGCCTCATCTACCTCGCCGCGGCGCTGCTGCGCGGCCAGATGACGGACCCTGCCGGGGAGTACCTCGGTCTCTTCAGCATGATCCCCATCCTTCTGCTGATCCAGGCCGTCGCCATTCCCGCGCATCTGAAGTGGGGCCCGCAGAAGCGCGGCCTGGTCTTCGGGATCATCGGCGGGGTCTGCGCCGCCGGCTTCCTGATCATCCCGAAGCTTCTGGGGACAGACGCGTCCGGGATCGCGGCGCGCGCCCCGCACGTCTCCGAGGACAGCGCCTTCCTGATCTTCCTGCTGATCACGATCCTGCTCTGGATCCTCTCTTACCTCATCAGCCAGCGCATCATGCGGGCGAAGGAGTTCTGATCCCGCGCGCCCGCGCGGCTCTTTCGGCCCCTCCCTGCTTCGCGGAAAAAGACGAAAAGAACGCCCGGCCATCCCCTCGGATGCCGGGCGTTTTGCTCTTTGTGTACTGCGCCTATTCGGCCGCGGGCGTTTCGGCCGGAGCTTCCTCCGCCGGAGGCGGCACGAAGGTGAAGGTATCCACCACCTTCGTGGTGGAAGGCGGCGTATAGGTGTTCTCCATGGTCAGGCAGTGCTTGGGGCAGTAGCCCACGCAGCAGCGGCACATGATGCACTGCATGCGGGAGATGCTCCAGGTCTTGCTGTTCCTGTCCACGGTGATGGCGTGGCAGGGACACTTGCGCGCGCACATGCCGCAGAAGAGGCAGTTTTCGATGTCGATCCCGATGTGCCCCTTGGTCCGCTCCGTGTACTCGCGCTGGATGACCGGATACATCTTGGTGTCCGGCTTGCGGAAGAGGTTTTGGAAGAGCGTCTTGCTCAGTTTCATGACTCCCATGCTTCCCACCTACCTTTCCGTACAGCTGATGCAGGGATCGATGCTGAGGACGATCACCGGCACGTCGGCGAGGTCGCAGCCGCCGAGCATCTTCACCAGCGCCGGAAGGTTGGCGCAGGTGGGCGTGCGGACGCGGAAGCGCTCCAGGAACTTCGTCGCCTTGCTGCTCTTGACGTAATAGACGGCTTCGCCGCGGGGCTGCTCCACGCGGGCCAGGAAGCAGGCGTTCTCCGGCAGATTGCCCTTGACGGGCACCGCGATCTCGCCCTCCGGGATCCGCTCCACCGCCTTTTCGATGAGGTCGATGGACTGGTAGATCTCGCGCACGCGGACCTGCGTGCGGGCCCAGCAGTCCCCGGCGGTCTCCACGATGGGCTCAAAGCCCAGCTCTTGGTACTTGCCGTGGCAGGTCATGCGCATGTCGATGGCCACGCCGCTGCCGCGGGCCGTGGGGCCGACGGCGCCGAGCGCGTAGGCGTCTTCCTTGCTGAGCACGCCGACGCCGCAGAGGCGGTTGCGCACGCTCGCGTCGTCCGCGAAGACCTGACAGATCCTGCGGATCTCCGGCTCCATGCCGCGCAGGGTCCGCACCATCTCCGCCAGGGTGTCGGCATCCATGTCGTAGAGGACGCCGCCGACTCTGCTCACGGAGAAGATGACCCGGCCGCCGGTGGTCTTTTCAAAGAGGTCCAGCACGGTCTCGCGCAGGCGCCAGCACTGCATGAACAGGCTCTCGAAGCCGAAGCTGTCCGCCAGCAGGCCCAGCCAGAGCAGATGGCTGTGGACCCTGCCGAGCTCATGCCAGATGGTGCGCAGATACTCCGCGCGCTCGGGGACTTCGATGTTCATGAGGCCTTCCACCGCGTGGCAGTAGCCCCAGGAGTGCCCGAAGCTGCAGATGCCGCAGATGCGCTCCGCGACGAAGACCATCTCCGGGTATTCGCGCAGCTCTACCAGCTTTTCCAGGCCGCGGTGGATGAATCCGATGGAGGGGATGGCCTCGACGACGGTCTCGTCTTCGAGCACGAGGTCCAGATGGACCGGTTCCGGCAGCACCGGATGCTGCGGGCCAAAGGGGATGACGGTTCGCTTGCCCATTTATTCCACCTCTCCTTCTGCCGCCGGCTGGGGATTCCAGGGGGTCTTCTGCGTGAGGCGGAAGAAATTCCCGCCGTAGTCCAGGACGATGTGCTTGATCTTGACGCCGAAGAGGTCTTTCATCTCGTTCTCGTAGAGGAAGGCTGGCCAGAAGACGCCGGAGACGCTCTGGATCTCCGTGTCCTTGGGACAGGTCAGGCGCAGGCACTCCGCCGTAAGATCCTTCTCGAAGGTGTAGAGCAGTTCAAAGCCCTCCGCCACGTTGGTGCAGCAGATCTGCACCAGGCGGTAGCCCTGCTCCTTCTTTTCCGTGACGCGGTCGACGAGTGCGTCCGCGCTGATGTCTGTAAAATGCTGTTCCGGGTACATTATTCGGCGCCCTCCTCTCTCAGTTTCTCCTGCACGGCCGAGGCGATCTCTTCCGTGCGTTCCGCGGCGGCAGCTTCCATGGCTTCGGCAGCCTCCGCCGCCAGCTCTTCTTTGGCCTCGGAGATGGCGGCCGCGGCTTCTTCCGCGGGGTCCGGCTCCGCAGGCGCCGCTGCGGCCGCGCTCCGCGCGGGGGACGCTGTCATGGCCTTGCGCTTTTCGGCGAGGACGCCCAGCGCCGCCACGACGCCGTCGATGATGGCCTCCGGCCGCGCGGCGCAGCCGGGGATGTAGCAGTCCACGGGGATGACCTGATCCACGCCGCCCATCACGTTGTAGCAGTCCGCGAAGACGCCGCCGCTGCAGGCGCAGATGCCGACGGCCGCGACGACCTTGGGCTCCGGCATCTGTTCATAGATCTGCTTTACGACGTTCTTGTTCTGCTCGTTGACGGAGCCGGTGACCACGAAGATATCCGCGTGCTTGGGATTTCCGGTGTTGATGATCCCGAAGCGTTCCACGTCATACATGGGCGTGAGGCAGGCCAGCACTTCGATGTCGCAGCCGTTGCAGCTGCTGCCGTCATAGTGGATGATCCACGGCGATTTCGTTACGTAGCTCATGCTGACACCTCCTTTACAGATAATAGAGCACGACCAGGTTGACAAAGCCCAGGATGAGGGCCAGGAACCAGGCGGACTTCAGGGCGAACTGCCACTTCATGCGGGCGGCGCTGTTGTCCACCAGCACCTCCAGAAAGTAGCAGACGATGGCGATGATGACGGCGATGAGCACGGTCCACCAGTGGCTGCCCGCGAAGAAGAGGGCGATGAAGCCGAGCAGGAAGACGTTCTCATACCAGTGAGCCACTTCCATGAGGGCCAGCGTGGAGCCGGAGAATTCCGTGCTCAGGCCCTTGACCAGCTCCTGATGGGCGTGGTGGGAGGTGCTCAGATCGAAGGGGGATTTGCGCAGCTTCATGGGCAGGATGTAGAGGAAGCCCAGGAAGACCAGCGGCAGGTAGGCGATCGGCGCGATGCCCGGCGTATGCAGGATCTCGCTCACGCTGAAGCTGCCTGCGAAGAGGTAGAAGCCGATGGCCGAGAAGAGCACCATGGGCTCGTAGGCCATCATGGAGAGCAGTTCGCGCTCCGCGCCGATCTGCGCGTAGGGAGAACCGCTGGAATAGGCCGCCAGCACCAGGAAGACCCCCGCCAGGGTGAGGGTGAAGAGCGCCAGCAGCAGATCCGCGCCGCCGAAGAAGAAGGCGCCGGTCAGCAGCATGCAGAGGAAGAAGCAGAGGACGTAGAAGTCCTGCACCTTGTTGACGGTGATGGCCTCTTTCTCGCGCAGCTTCAGCACGTCATAGAAGGGCTGCAGCACGGGCGGGCCGACGCGGCCCTGCAGGCGCGCAGAGAATTTCCGGTCCAGGCCGGCGAGCAGGCCGCCCACGAAGGGGGCGAGCACGAGGTAGCAGATCACCATGATGACGGTGCTTAAGATCCCGTTAGACATAAGCGATCACACCTCCCAACACGAGGGACAGGGCCCAGACGATGACGATGCAGCAGAGGATGACGCCGGCCAGGCACATCCGCTTCTCTCCGAAGAAGCCTTCCATGTACCAGTTGCGCAGGCTCGCCGCGGCGGGCTGCTGCATGGCGTTCGTGAAGTGGACGTTGTCGCCCTGGTTGCTGCCGGAGAGATAGATGGGCACGATGCGCTTCTTCGTCTTGCCGAGGAAGAGCAGCGGCATCAGGATGAGCGCGGCGACCATGATGACCAGGATCAGCATGGTGGGACGGCTCAGCGCCAGCGCGCCGACGCTGTCATAGGTCTCCTGCAGGAAGGGGACCACCAGCTGCGAGGAGACGATCGGGAAGCCCAGGCAGAGCAGGAGCACCAGCCCGACCAGGCTGCCCAGCACCCGCAGTTCTCCGGCGGGAACGCCGGATTCCTCGCTCTCGGCGCCGGAGGCGATGGCGATGATCTTGCCGAGCCACTTGCTCCAGAAGAAGAGCGTTACGGCGGAGCCGAAGACGATGAAGAACATCATCAGCGGCGTGCCGCAGTCCACGAAGGCCTTCAGGGCCGCCCACTTGGAGACGAGCATGCCGAAGGGCGCCAGGAACATGGCGCAGATGCCGACGGCCATGAATCTGGCCAGTCTCGGGAATTTGCTGAACAGGCCGTCCATGTCTTCGATGTCGCGGCTGCCGATCTGATGCTCGGCGGTGCCGACGCAGAGGAAGAGCAGGGACTTGGCCAGCGCGTGGAACATGAGCAGCAGGATGCCCGCCCAGACGGCCTCGGGGGAACCGATGCCGCCGCAGGCGACGATCAGGCCCAGGTTCGCCACGGTGGAATATGCCAGCACGCGCTTGGCGTTGCTCTGCGAGATGGCCGCGCAGGAGGCGAGCAGGAAGGTGATGCCGCCCACCAGCATGGCGAGCATGCCGGCCAGATTGCCCCAGCCCATGGTGGGCGCGAGGCGGAGGATCAGGAAGACGCCGGCCTTGACCATGGTGGAGGAGTGCAGCAGCGCCGAGGTCGGCGTGGGCGCGACCATAGCGCCCAGCAGCCAGCTGGAGAAGGGCATCTGCGCCGCCTTGGTGATGCCGGCGAAGACCAGGAGCACGGAGACCATGGTGATGTCGTAGCCTCTGGCGCCGTAGAAAATGAAGAGATCCAGATCCAGCGTCTGATAGAAGATGGCGGCGAGGATGAGAGCAAGATTGAAGGCAAGGCCGCCCAGCATGTTCATATGCAGCGCGCGGAAGGAATTCCGGACCGCCTCATCCGTCTTGGTGAAGCCGATCAGGAAGAAGGAGCAGAGCGTCGTGACTTCCCAGAAGAAGAAGAGCCAGGCAAGATTGTTGGAAGTGACGAGCCCGAACATCGCGGAGAGGAAGAGGAACATGAGGAAGAAGAACCACGGCCTTCTGTCCGCACCCTCCTGGTGCTTTTGGAAATCCTTCATGTAGCTCAGCGCGTAGACGCAGATCAGGCTGCCTACGATGCCGATGATCAGCACCATGACCAGGGAGAGCCGGTCGATGCAGAGGTTGTTGTACACCTCTATGCCGTGCGCGAGGCTCAGGTCGAACCAAAGGATCAGCGGCAGCTGGATCACTGCCATGACGCAGGCGGGGAGCTTTCTGTACTTGATGCCCAGCACGAAGATGAGCACGTCCATGAGCGCTTCCAGCACGAGCATCAGATAGTTGACGAATGGGCTCTGCGCCGGGAAGTAAACGCTTCCGGCATTGAAGAACCGCACTGCCGTGACGATCGACAGGGCCGCGATCACCAGCGCGCCGATGCGCACCAGCCAGTCCCTGGCGCCGTCGTCTTTCACAAAGAGCAGCAGCAGCGCGGCCGCCAATGGAAAGAGGATCAGTAAGAGAATCAGTATCAAGACGCTTGCCTCCTTAATCGAATGAACTGACAGTCTTACAGAACATTCTTCTTATAGAATATTCTGATAATTGGTTTATTATACCTGTTGCCGCCGTTTTTTACAAGGCATTTCAGGACTATATCGCTTTTATCTATGATAGAAAAAGACCCGCCGACAGACAGGTCTTTCCTTCGGTCCCGTTCCGCGCTTTTTACAGCTCGCGGCGGCCTTCCATGGCTTTGGAGAGCGTCACTTCGTCCGTGTATTCCAGATCTCCGCCCACGGGGATGCCGTGCGCGATGCGGCTCACGCGGATGCCGGCCGGCTTGATGAGCCGGGCGATGTACATGGCCGTGGCCTCTCCCTCGATGTTGGGATTCGTGGCGAGGATGACTTCCCGGATGTCGTTCTCCTGCAGGCGCTGCAGCAAAGACTTCAGGTTGATGTCCTCCGGGCCGATGCCGTCCATGGGCGAGATGGCGCCGTTGAGCACGTGGTACAGACCGCGGTATTCGCGGATCTTCTCCATGGCCGTCACGTCGCGCGGGCTCTCCACCACGCAGACCGTGCTGCGGTCGCGGCTCATGTCGCTGCAGATGGCGCAGGGGTCCACGTCCGTCAGATTGCCGCAGACCGAGCAGTATTTCATGCTCCTGCGCGCCTCCACGATGGCCGCGGCGATGGCCTCCGCCTCCCCTTCCTCCATGGCGAGCAGGTGAAAGGCCAGGCGCTGCGCGCTCTTGCCGCCGATGCCGGGCAGTTTGGAGAGCTGCTCTATGAGCTCTCCCAGGGGTCTCGCGTAATACTTCATAGACTAAAAGCCGGGGATGCCGAGGCCGCCGGTGAGCTGGCTCATTTCCTTCTGGCAGAGCTCGTCCATCTGGCGCAGCGCTTCGTTCGCGGCCGCCATGACCAGATCCTGCAGGGTCTCCACGTCGTCCGGATCCACGGCCTCCGGCTTGATCTGGATGGCCGTCAGCTCCTTGCGCCCGTTGACGGTGACGCTGACCGCGCCGCCGCCCGCGCTCGCGCTGAGTTCCCGCTCATTGAGCTCCTCCTGCAGCGCTTCCATCCGGGCCTGCACCGCCTGGACCTGCATCATCCGCTTCTGCATATCGCCCTGCTTCGGGCCCGAAGGCTTCTTGCCGGCACGCATTCCTTTTCCCATGATCGTTTCTCCTTTTCGCTTAATCATCCACTTGAACGTCTATGTTGAGCTGCGCGCTGATGCGCGCGGCGGTTTCGTCCATGTCCGCGCCGCCTTCGGCGGAGCTTTCCGCGCCGCTCTGCAGCAGCATGCGGCGGCGGACGCCGAGGCGCTTTTCCAGATAGGATTCTATGAGCTCCCGGTTGTCCTTGAGATAGCGCTCCAGATAGGCGCCGTCATAGCAGACCAGAAAGCTGTCTTCCCGGAGCTCGCGCAGGGCCGTCTTGCCGCGCAGGAGATTGAAGCTGCCCGGCTGCTGCATGCCGTAGTTCAGAAGCTCCTCCCAGATCTGCTCCGGCGGCGCGTCCGCGCCTTCCGTCCGCGCGGGCGCGGGGACTTCCGGCGCAG
>JAEELK010000226.1 GCA_016282655.1 Bacillota bacterium
GCCTCCGCGTCGCCGGTGGCGTCCATGACGAGCAGCATCCCCGCCGCGTCCGCCGCCTCCGCCTTCCGGTACGCGCAAAGCACGGGCAGCGCCGCCAGCTCCGGGCAGATCTCCGGCGCGACCACGCGCACCTGCGCGCCGTGCTCCAGCAGCAGCTTTGCCTTGTGCAGCGCGAGAGGGCCTCCGCCTGCGACGAGGCAGGGGGCCCCCTGCAATTCGATCAGGATCGGGAAAAACGCCATGTCAGGCCTCCTCCGTGCGCCGGAGATGGCTGCAGCCGAGCGCGCAGATCTCGTCCCACATGCCGACGCCCTCCGTCCGGCAGCAGACGGAAAAACCCGCGTTTTCCAGGCGGGACTTCCAGCTGTCCGGCTCGTCCCCGGCCATGTCGTTCAGCGCGTGGTCCCCGGCCACCAGCATCAGTGGAGCCAGCTCCACGCTGTTCCATGCGCCCTGCCGCAGCTGATCGAGGCAGTCGGAAAACGCCGGCCAGCCCTCCACCGTGCCGACGAGCACATAGTCCGCGCCCTTCAGGCGGAAAGCCGTCTGCAGCGCGGGATAGATCATGTTGGCGATGTGGCCGCTGCCGTGCCCCATGAGCAGCAGGGCCCGGCCCGCCTGCGGCGGGTAATGGGCCAGCACGGCATCCGCCACGGCGTTCAGATCCTCCGGGCCGGTGATCAGCGGCGCGCCGATGCGCAGCGCCGAAAAGCGCCCGCGATAGCCCTCCGCGATCCGGCAGAGCTTGTCGTACTCGTCGCCGGGCGTCAGGTGCGTCGGCTGTACGAGTACGTCCCGGACGCCGGCCGCCGCCAGCTCCTCCAGCGCCTCCTCCGGACTGAGGACAGGCCAGCCCTCGCGGGCCAGCTTGCGGCAGATGATGCGGCTGGTATAGGCGCGGCGGAATACCCGGTCCGGGCAGGCGGCGCGCAGCGCGTTTTCCATATTGGCGATCGCCGCCTCCGCCCCGGGCACGCTGGTCCCGAAGCTCACGGCGAGCAGTGCTTTGTCATTCATGGATTGGATCCTCCTGATAATTCTTTATGAGCTTTCCGCTCCGCAGCGCGAACATGAGGGTAAAGGCAGCGCCCGCCGCGATCCAGGATACGATATAGATCCAGACGATGCATTCCATCGTGCCGAAGCGCGGCAGGATGAACCAGATGCACAGCACGCGGAGCAGGCAGATGGTGGTCAGCGTCGTGATCATCGGAAGCAGGGTGTTGCCCATCCCGCAGCAGGCGCCGGAGAAGCCCTCGGCAAAGGCATAGAAGAAGAAGAACGGACACATCAGCGTCATATAGCGCACGACCAGCGGGAGAATCGTCCCGGCGTCCTCCGCGGAGATGAACCAGCCGCCGAAGGTCCCGGAGCCGAAATAGAGGATCAGACTGATGACCGCGACCGTGCCCGCGCTCATCAGCGTGCCGGTGACCGCGCCGCGCTTGACGCGGTCCAGCTTGCCCGCGCCGATGTTCTGCGCCGCGTAGGTGGTCAGGGCGGGGGACATGCTGTCGGCTACAAGCCAGATCAGCAGATCCAGCTTGTCGCAGATGCCCCAGGCGGCAATGGCGTCGGTCCCCATCGTGTTGACGCTGGCCTGGATGATGGAGTTGGCAATGGGGAAGAGGATGGACTGGATCGCGAGGGGAAGACCCTTTTTCAGCATGGCGGAGACCTTCTCCATCGGAACGCGGAAGGTCTCGGAACAGTGCAGATCATCCTTCAGCGCGCGGTGCAGGAGCAGGTGCACGGCCGCCGCGCTGACGATCTGCGCCGCGACCGTGGCGGCGGCGGCGCCGGCCACGCCCAGATGGAACACGCCGACCAGCAGCAGGTCCCCGACGATGTTGACGGCGCAGCAGAGGATCAGCACATAGAGCGGCCTGCGGCTGTCGCCCATGGCGCGGAGGACGCCGGCGGTCATGTTGTAGAGCACCATCGCCCAGAGCCCGCCGAAGTAGATGGCGGTGTAGGTGCGGGTGGGCGCCAGGATCTCCTCCGGGACCGACATGACGCGCAGGAGCCACGGCGTAGCCAGGACACCGGCCACCGTGAAGACCGCGCCGAGGATCGCCGCCGCGACGAGGGCGGAATGGATCGAATGGCGCAGTTCGTGCCTGTCCCCGGCGCCGAAGGCCCGGGAGATGAGGATCGTCGCGCCGGCGGCGAGGCCGTTCATGAAGTTCAGCGGAAACTTGAACAGCGTGGCGACGGAGTTGATGGCGGCGAGGCCTTCCTTGCCGGCAAACTGTCCCACGATGACGCTGTCCGTCATGCTGTAGAGCTGCTGGATGAGCGTGCCCAGCATCATCGGAAGGATGAAGGCCAGGATCGCCGGTCCGATCTTTCCCTCGGTCAGGGCGGTTTTTCTGTCAGTCAATGGGGGCACCACGCTTTCGTTTGTTGAATGCCGGGATGAACACGGCGCAGCGGAAGATCCAGTCGAGGAACATGGCGTACCAGATCCACAGCACGTTTTTGTGCAGCAGCGTCACAAAGGCGTACGCAAAGCCGATGCGGAACACCGCCATTGCGCCGACGGCGATCAGCATGGAAAAAGTCGCTCTGCCGGTCGCC
>JAEELK010000022.1 GCA_016282655.1 Bacillota bacterium
GAAGCCCTGCTGGGCGGCGGTCATTCCGTGGCGCTCATCGACAAGGACCAGAGCCTGCTCGAAAAGGTCGATCAGGAGCTGGACCTGCTCTCCGTGGCCGCCAACGCCAAGGACAGCGCCGTGCTGCGGGACCTGAAGATCCAGAACTACGACCATTTCATCGCCGCCACGGACGACGATGAAAAGAACCTGGTCCTCTGCACCCTCGCCAAGGCCCTCGGCTGCCCCAGCACCGTGGCGCGCATCCGCGATCCGGAGCACATGCGGCAGCTGGACTTCCTGCAGAAGACCTTCCGCATCGACTACATCATCAATCCGGATCTCGCCGTGGCGAACGCCATCTATAAATACCTGATCGAGAAATACACGCTGAGCAACGGCTATCTGCCGGTGGAGCAGACCGGGATCATCGAGTTTGAAGCCTCCGCCATGCCGGAGCTGCTGGGCAAATCCCTCATGGAGGCCAGCGGCAGCCTGCCCGGCATGCTGGTCCTCGCCATGGACCGCGACGGAAAGCTCAGCATCCCCAACGGCAGCACGATCTTTCAGGAAAACGACCAGCTCTTCGTCATCGGTCTGAAGGACACGGTCTCCGCGCTGCACGAGCGGGTGCACCGCGGCGGAAAAGAGCGCCGGGAGATCCGCCACGTCATGATCGCGGGCGGCGGAAAGACCGGATACTTCCTCTCCAAGCAGCTGGCCGACGCCGGCGTCTCCGTAAAGCTCATCGAGACGGACCGGCGCCGCTGCGCCTATCTCTCCGAGAACCTGGAGAACGTGCTGGTGCTCCACGGCGACGCCACGGATCCCAGCCTCCTGGAGGATGAGAACATCGACGAGATGGACGCCTTCGTCTCCGCCACCGGCTTCGACGAAGAGAACCTGCTCCTCGCCCTGCTCGCCACGCAGCACAACGTGGAGGACGTGGTGGCGAAGGTCAGCCACCGCAGCTACAACAGCCTCATCGGGCAGATGGGCGTCAACGCGCTGAGCCCCGTGGACATCAGCGCGAGCAGCGTCCTGCGCTACATCCAGGGCAGCAAGCGGATCCTGCTCTCCCAGCAGATCCAGGGCCAGGCCGAATTCATCGAGATCCTGGCGGACGAGAACGTCAAGGTCCTGAACACGCCGCTGGCCAAGATGCGCCTGCCGGAAGGCATCCTGCTTGCGGCCATCCAGCGCGGCGACCAGGCCATCATCCCCTGCGGCAGCACGGAGATCCTGAAGGGGGACCGCATCCTGGTCCTCTGCCTGCTCTCCCGGATCCCGCAGTTCGAACAGCTCTTCTTGCGCACGCGCAGATAGCGCGGAAAGGAACCCCATGAAGATCGTCGTATTGGACGGACACTCCCTCAATCCCTGCGACCTGAGCTGGGCCCCCATCGAATCTTTGGGCTCCTGCAGCGTTTTCGAACGCGTTCCCCCGGAAGACTCCGCCATCATCGAGGCCATCGGCGACGCCGAGGCGGTCCTCGTCAACAAAGTTCCCATCTCCCGACGGGTGCTGGACGCCTGCCCCTCCGTCCGCTACATCGGCGTGCTGGCCACCGGCTACAACGCCATCGACGTCGCGGCGGCGAAAGAAAAGGGCATCCCGGTCTGCAACGTGCCGAACTACAGCACCGCCGCCGTCTCGCAGCACACCATCGCGCTGCTCCTGGAGATCTGCTGTCACGTGGGCGACCACAGCCAGGCGGTCCGGAGCGGCCGCTGGGAGCAGTGCCACGATTACTGCTTCTGGGACCATCCCCTCATCGAGCTGGCGGACAAGACGATGGGCATCATCGGCTACGGCCACATCGGACAGGCCGTCGGGCGCATCGCGGAAGGCCTCGGCATGCGGCTTCTGGTGAACGCCGCCCACCCGCGTCCGGAGCTGGAGCACGAGGGCTGCCGCTACGCCTCGCTGGACGAGATCTACGCGCAGTCGGACGTCATCAGCATGCACTGCCCGCTCTTCCCGGAGACGAAGGAGATGATCAACAAGGACAGCATCGCCAGAATGAAGGACGGCGTCATCTTCCTGAACGCCTCCCGAGGCGGGCTCATGGTGGAACAGGACGTCGCGGACGCGCTGAACAGCGGCAAGATCGCCGCCGCGGGCCTCGACTGCCTCACCGAGGAGCCGCCCGTACACGGGAGTCCTCTGATCTCGGCCAAAAACTGCTTCATGACCCCGCACATCGCCTGGGCGCCGCTGGAGACCCGCCGCCGCCTCATGAACATCGTCGCGGACAATCTGGCTGCCTTCCAAAAGGGACAGCCGGTCAACGTAGTCAATCCCTAAACGCCAAGAGAGCGCGCTGCGAGCGCTGCATCCCTGCAGCCGGCAGAGCCGGAAAGGAGCCTTCATGAGCCTTCACATCAGCGCCCCCAAAGGGGCCGTCGCCGAGACCGTCCTGCTGCCCGGAGATCCTCTGCGGGCCAAGTTCATCGCTGAGACCTTCCTGGAGGAGCCGGTGGAATTCAACCGGGTCCGCAACATCCTCGGCTACACCGGCCGCTATAAGGGCGCTCCGGTCTCTGTCATGGGCACCGGCATGGGCATGCCTTCCATGGGCATCTACAGCCACGAGCTCATCGCGGACTACGGCTGCAGGCGGCTCATCCGCATCGGCTCCGCCGGCGCCTTCCACGAACACGTCAAGCTCCGCAGCCTGGTGGTCGCCCTCAGCACCTGCACGGATTCCAACTGGCAGCACACCTACGGCCTGCCCGGCAATTACGCGCCCTGCTGCAGCTATCCCCTGCTGCGGGCCGCCATGGACGCCGCCGAAGCGAGAGGCATCCCCGCGCACGCCGGCCCCGTGGTCAGCTGCGACGTCTTCTACGAAGACCTCGA
>JAEELK010000023.1 GCA_016282655.1 Bacillota bacterium
CGCCGCGTGGCGCTTGATGGCCGCGAAGGTCTCGTCGCTCAGGACGTGCTCCATCTTGCAGGCGTCCGCGGCCGCCACGCCTTCGCTGACGCCGAGCCCGATCAGCAGGCGGGTGAGGAGGGCGTGCCGCTCACAGACGCCCTTCGCGATCTTCAGGCCTTCTTTGGTCAGCTTCAGGTGGCCTTCGCTGTCCATCAGCAGAAGACCGTCCTTTTTCAAGAGGCTGACGGCCCGGCTGACGCTGGGCTTGGAATAGCCCATAAACTCACTGACGCTGACGGAATGCACCTCTTTGTTCTTCTGGGAGAGGGTATAGATCGCCTCCAGATACATCTCGCCGGATTCACTCAAATGCCGCATGGGCGGAACGCTCCTTTCTCCCGCTTCCCGGGAGATTTTTTTTAGCCGGTAACTTGAATTTAACACAGATCGGAGCCCCGGGCAAGCGGAAGTCGGCAGGCTTAGGCGGAACGCGTCCGGAAAAAAACGGGGACGGGGCTTGACACGATGCGTTAGTCTGTGCTAACATCATATCGAGTTAGAGGACGCTAACACAAAACGATATCTGTTTGGCCAAAGCGGCTTCAGAGAAAGAAGGGGTAGCAATGATGCCTCTGACATTTGCAACGGTCGGGGAAGAGATCCTGATCAAAAGGATCGGCGGCAGCCCGGAGGTACGGACCCATCTGGAGAACCTGGGCTTTGTTGCCGGCTCGCCCGTGACGGTGATCAACACCATCGGCGGGAACGTCATCGTTAAGGTCAAGGAGTCCCGCATCGCGATCAGCCGGGAAATGGCACAGAAGATCCTGGTCTGAGCGGCGGAGCGGACGCCGCGGCGCGCAGGATCGGGCGGCCCGCCGCGGAAAACAAGAGCCCGAACGCTGAAGAGGAGGATAAGGCAATGAGGACACTGCGGGAAGTCTCCGTGGGAGAGACGGTCAAGGTGCGCAGACTGCACGGCGAGGGAGCCGTCAAGCGCCGCATCATGGACATGGGTCTCACGAGAGGCGTTGAGGTGCACGTGCGCAAGGTGGCGCCCCTGGGCGATCCGGTGGAGCTGAACGTGCGCGGCTATGAGCTCTCCATCCGCAAAGCGGATGCGGAACTGGTGGAAGTGGAATAAACGAGAAAGGGCGAACACGCCCTGTATTTTTTGACAACGCGGTTAGCAACTGCTAACAAAAGGAGGTTCCCAATGGATATTCGTATTGCGCTGGCAGGCAATCCGAACAGCGGCAAGACGACCCTGTTCAATGCCCTGACAGGCTCCAACCAGTTCGTCGGAAACTGGCCGGGCGTAACGGTGGAAAAGAAGGAAGGCAAGCTGAAGAAGCGTGAGGGCGTCATCATCACGGACCTGCCCGGCATCTATTCGCTTTCCCCGTATACGCTGGAAGAAGTCGTAGCGAGAAACTATCTGATCGGCGAGCGCCCGGACGCCATTCTGGACATCGTCGACGGCACCAATCTGGAGCGCAACCTTTATCTGACCACCCAGCTGGCCGAGCTCGGCATCCCCGTGGTCATCGCGATCAACATGATGGACGTCGTAGAGAAGAACGGCGATAAGATCGACACCGAAGAGCTCTCCCGCTCCCTGGGCTGCCCGGTGGTAAAGATCTCCGCCCTGAAGGGGACCGGCATCCAGGAGGCGGCGGAGACAGCGATCGCTGCGGCGCAGAACGGCAAGATGACGCCGCAGCACAGCTTCTCCCCGGCGGTGGAGCACGCGCTGGCGCACATCGAGGAGGCGGCCGTACACGGCATGCCGGAAGAGCAGCAGCGCTGGTACGCCGTCAAGATCTTCGAGCGCGATGACAAGGTGATGGAGCAGATCCATCTGGATCCCGAAGTCCGGGCGCACGTCGAAGCGGACATCAAAGACGTGGAAAACGAGCTGGATGACGACGCCGAGTCGATCATCACGAACGAGCGCTACGTCTGCATCGGCGAGATCATCCAGAGATGTTATAAGAAAAAGTCGGTCGGCAAGCTCTCCGCTTCCGACAAGATCGACAAGATCGTGACCAACCGCTGGCTGGGCCTGCCCATCTTCGCCGTGGTCATGTTCCTGGTCTATTATATCGCCATGGTCAGCGTCGGTACGGCCGCCACGGACTGGGCCAACGACGGCCTCTTCGGAGACGGCTATCATCTCTTCGGCATCGGCTCCGGCGCTTACAACGAGGTGGCGGAGGAGTTTGGAAACGCCTCGCTGATCGTGGACGGCTACGATGCTTATATCGAAGAGAACGGCGCGGCGCCCGCGGGGGAATTCCCCTATGAAGTGACCGATGATGAAACGCTGGAGGTCACGACGGAGACCGCGAGCCTGGCGGACTATGAAGAGGCGCTGAAGACGCTGGAGGAGATCGGGGAAGAACCGGATCCGGCGAACTACGGCGTCTGGGTGCCCGGCGTTCCCACGCTGGTCGGCGGCGCGCTGGAGTCCGCGGGCGCTTCGGACTGGCTCGCCGGCCTGATCAACGACGGCATCGTCGGCGGCGTCGGCGCCGTGCTCGGCTTCGTGCCGCAGATGCTGGTGCTCTTCCTGCTGCTGGCCTTCCTGGAGGCCTGCGGCTACATGGCGCGCATCGCCTTCGTGCTGGACCGCGTCTTCCGCAAGTTCGGCCTCTCCGGCAAGTCCTTCATCCCCATGCTGGTCGGCACCGGCTGCGGCATCCCCGGCATCATGGCCTCCCGGACCATCGAGAACGAGCGCGACCGCCGCATGACGATCATGACCACCACCTTCATCCCCTGCGGCGCCAAGATCCCCTTCATCTCCATGATCGCGGGCGCCATCTTCGGCGGATCCGCCTGGGTGGCCACCTCCGCGTACTTCGTGGGCATGGCGGCGATCATCATTTCCGGCATCATGCTGAAGAAGACGAAGATGTTCGCGGGCGATCCGGCGCCCTTCGTCATGGAGCTGCCGGCCTACCACATGCCGACGCTGGGCAACGTGCTCCGCTCCATGTGGGAGCGCGGCTGGTCCTTCATCAAGAAGGCGGGCACCATCATCCTGCTCTCCACCATCGTCATCTGGTTCCTCACCTATTTCGGATTCACGGAGGACGGCTTCCGCATGCTGGCGGAGGAAGAGATGGAAAGCTCCCTGCTGGCGGCCATCGGCGGCGGCATCGCCGGGATCTTCGCGCCGCTCGGCTGGGGCAACTGGCAGGCGGCCGTCGCCTCCATCACCGGCCTCGTGGCCAAGGAGAACATCGTCGGCACCATGGGCATCCTCTATCCCGGCGGATGGCCGGAGATCGGCGCGGCCTTCAGCAGCATCGCGGGCTATTCCTTCCTGGTCTTCAACCTGCTCTGCGCCCCTTGCTTCGCGGCCATGGGCGCCATCAAGCGGGAGATGAACAACGGCAAGTGGACGGCCTTCGCCATCAGCTACCAGTGCGTTTTCGCCTATGCGATCGCCCTCATGGTCTATCAGTTCGGCAGTGCCATCACAGGCGATCTGCACGTCATCGGCCTGCTGGCGGCCATCGCGGTCCTGGTCTTCATGCTCTACAGGCTCTTCAGACCTTACAAGGAAGCGACGCGCCTGACCAGAAACGTCGTGGTGAGCAGGTAAGACCCGTGGCGCGCTTGGACAACAGATATAGTACATATAGCAGATAGCTTCAAAGGGGGAGAAAGAATATGACAGCATGGATCGGCGCGCACGCGGCAGACATTGTGATCCTGCTCATCCTGGGGGGCATCGTGGCAGCGATCATCCGGTATCTGCGCGGCAATAAAAAGAAAGGGCGCTCCTCCTGCGGCTGCAGCTGCGGAAGCTGCCCCATGAGCGGGAGCTGCCACTCCAAGAAATAAGCTGATATCACACCTCCTTTTGCGTGTTTGACGCAGCAGCGAACAGTCTGCGCGGCCTCTCCGGACAGGACAGGCCGCGCGGCTGTTTTTTTGTGTTCCGCGATACAAAAACACTTGTACTTTTTGCCTTTTCAGGCTTGACGGGAAAAGACAAATATTATAATAATAGTTATTATTACTATTTACAAACAGCTATATTTTGTGTATAATCCTATTGACGCAGACAAGATATGGTATTAACATAAAGTAGCGACAAATTCGAAATCGAATGAAAACAAGCGACTGAGGACCAAGAAGATGCTGATCTCGGGACTGCAAAAGCTGACTCTGCTGGATTATCCCGGGCAGCTGTCCTGCACCATATTCACCGGCGGATGCAATTTCCGCTGCCCCTTCTGCCACAACGCCTCCCTGGTAGCCCCGGAGCGCATCGAAGCCTATCCGGGCGGCGAGGAAGAGATCTTTCGCTTCCTGGAGCGGCGGCAGGGGATGCTGGAAGGCGTGGCGGTCAGCGGCGGCGAGCCGCTGCTGCAGCCGGATCTGCCGGACTTCCTGCGGCGCGTCCGCGCCATGGGCTACAAGATCAAGCTGGACACGAACGGCTCCTTCCCGGAACGCCTGCGCGCCGTGGTGGAGGAGGGGCTGGTCGACCGGGTCGCCATGGATCTGAAGAACGCGCCCGGCCTCTATCCGGAGACGGTCGGCCTGCGGCTCTTGGACATCGCGCCCATCGAGCGCAGCAAGAACTACCTTCTGGAAGGGCACGTGCCCTATGAATTCCGCACCACGGTGGTGCGCGGACTGCATACCGCGGAGAGCCTGGCGGAGGCGGCGGCCTGGATCGCCGGCGCCGAGGAGTACTATCTCCAGCAGTACCGCGACGCCGGAGACATCCTCCTGCCGGAAGGCCTTTCCGCCTTTTCGGACGAAGAGATGCATGAGCTGCTGAAAACTGTGCAAGAGACCCTGCCCGCGGCGCAGCTGCGGGGGCTTGCATAACATAAAAAGATATCCCCCCCTGAAGAATATTACGAGAGCGAGGAAGAGCAAATGTATCAGGTCGTAAAGCGTGACGGCAAGATCGTGGATTTCGACATCACCAAGATCTCCGCGGCGATCAAGAAGGCCTTTGAGGCCACCAAGACGGAGTACAACGACAGCGTCATCGATTTTCTGGCGCTGAAGGTCTCCGCGGATTTCCAGCCCAAGATCAAGGACGGGCTCATCGCCGTAGAAGACATCCAGGACAGCGTGGAGGCGGTGCTCTCCCGCGGCGGCTACGAGACCGTGGCCAAGGCCTACATCCTCTACCGCAAGCAGCGCGAGAAGATCCGCAACCCCCGTTCCACCCTGCTGGACTACAAGTCCACCGTGGACAAGTATCTGAAGATCAGCGACTGGCGCGTCA
>JAEELK010000227.1 GCA_016282655.1 Bacillota bacterium
CCCATGGCGATGCCCGCCACCGGCGCCTTGATGGGAACGCCGGCGTCCATGAGAGCCAGGCAGCTCGCGCAGGTGGAGCCCATGGAGGTGGAACCGTTGGAAGAGAGGACTTCCGATACGACGCGGATGGCATAGGGGAACTCTTCGGGGCTGGGGAGCACCGGGAGCAACGCCCGCTCGGCCAGCGCGCCGTGTCCGATCTCTCTGCGGCCGGGGCTGCGGATGGGACGGGTCTCGCCGACGCTGTAGGGCGGGAAGTTATACTGATGCATGTAACGCTTTTCGGTCTCTTCGCTGATGCCGTCCAGGGTCTGCGCCTCGCTCAGGGTGCCCAGCGTGGCGACGGAGAGGACCTGCGTCTGGCCTCTGGTGAAGAGGCCGGTGCCGTGCGTGCGGGGCAGGAAGCCCGTCTCGCACCAGATGGGACGGATCTCGTTGCTCTTGCGGTTGTCCGGACGGATGCCGTCGTCCAGGATCAGGCTGCGGACCTGCTCCTTGGTGATGTTGTAGAGGACGGAATCGATGTCCTTGGCGTTGTCCGGATAGATCTCCGCGAAATGCTCCTTGGCTTCGGTCTCCACGGCGTCCATGTTGTCCAGGCGCTCCTGCTTGTCGTAGGTCTGGATGGCCTCGCGCATCTTGCCCTCCGCGTAGGCGCGGACGGCGGCGTCGATGTCTTCGGGGACCTTGGCGAGGACGACTTCTCTCTTGGGCTTGCCGACCTCGGCGACGATCTCGTCGATGAACTCGATGATCTTCTTGATCTCTTCGTGCGCGAAGAGGATGCCTTCCAGCATCTCGCTCTCGGGCACTTCCTTGGCGCCGGCTTCGACCATCATGATGGCGTCTCTGGTGCCGGCCACGGTCATGTGGATGTCGGACTTGCTCCGCTGCTCCTGCGTCGGGTTGATGACGAAATGACCGTCCACTCTGCCGACGATGACGGAGGCGGTGGGGCCGTCGAAGGGGATGTCGGAGATGCTCAGGGCGATGGAGGAGCCCAGCATCGCGACCACGTCCGGGGTGCAGTCGGGATCGACGCAGAGCACGGTGGCGATGACCTGGACGTCGTTGTAGAATCCCTTGGGGAAGAGCGGGCGCAGCGGACGGTCCATGAGGCGGGCGCTGAGCACGGCCTTCTCGGAGGGACGGCCTTCTCTCTTGATGAATCCGCCGGGGATCTTGCCGGCAGCGTACATCTTCTCCTCGAACTCGCAGCTCAGGGGGAAGAAGTCGATGTCCGCGCGGGGCTGCGCGGAGCAGGTCGCGGTCACGTTCACCACGGTGTCGCCGTAGCGCATGGTGACGGCGCCGTTCGCCATCTGGCAGACTTTGCCGATCTCGACCTGCAGAAGTCTGCCGCCGATGGCGGTGCGGTAGGTCTTGTAGTCTTCAAATCTCATTTGGTCTAACCTCCCTTGAATGACTCGTTTCGGGGCGGCTTGACAATTTAAGCCGTTCGCGCGGAACGGGTTAGATTCTCAAGCCTTCCCCTGTTTTACCTTAGGTTGTTGCTTAAAAAATCGAAAAGAAGGCGAGGTCGAGACCCCGCCTTTTTTCTTTTCTTACTTTCTCAGGCCCAGACGGGCGACCAGCGTTCTGTAACGCTCGATATCTACGTTTCTCAGATGGGCGAGAAGGTTTCTTCTCTGTCCGACCATCTTCAGAAGGCCTCTTCTGGAGTGGTGGTCGTTCTTGTGGATCTTGAGGTGCTCGTTCAGGTCGTTGATCCGGTAGGTCAGGATGGCGACCTGGACTTCCGGAGAACCGGTGTCCCCTTCTTTGGTCTGGTACTCCTTGATGATTTCGGCTTTTTTGGCTTGATCGATCATTTGTATTTCTCCTTTTCTGATCTTCTCCTGTTGCCGGGAACCGCGTTGGAGATTCGCGGAACGCAGCGACAGGCGCAATTACGATACGCGGTATCGCGTAAAGACACTAAATGTTAGCATGATACGCTTCTGCTGTCAAGCAGTCTTTTGCGATCTGCGCGGCCAGTTCCTCCATGCTCGCGAAGCGCCGCTCCGGCCGGAGCATCGAGAGCAGCTCCACGCGGATCTCCCTGCCGTACAGCGTCTCATGGAAGTCGAAGATGTGGCTTTCCAGGCGCAGCGCGCCGTCCCCCACCGTCGGGCGGACGCCGGCGTTGCTGACCGCGGGAAGGCTCCTGCCGTCCACGACGACCCGGCTGGCGTAAACGCCGTGCGCGGGGCGGACGAGGCCCTCCGGCAGATCGATGTTGCAGGTGGGATAGCGCATGCCCCGTCCGAGATGGCGGCCTTCCTTCACCGTGCCGCAGACGCAGAACGGGCGGTCCAGATAGCGGGCCGCGGCGTCCACGCGCCCCTCCGCGATCAGGCCGCGGATCAGGGTGCTGCTGATGACCACGCCGTCCTCCCGGTAGGCCGGCTGCACCAGAGCTGCAAAGCCGAGGCGCGCGGCTTCTTCCTGAAGCAGCTCCGCCGTGCCCGCGCCGCGCTTTCCGTAGCGGAAGTTGAAGCCGCAGCTCAGCGCGCGCGCGCGGCAGTCCCGCAGGAGCAGATCCTCCAGAAAGCGATCCGCCGGCATCTCGCTGATGGAGGCGTCGAACGGCAGAAAGAGGAGGCAGTCCGTGCCCCGTTCGCGCAGGAGGCGCAGCTTTTCGCTCTCCTGCAGCAGGGAGGGTACGGACTCATCGCCGTGCAGGAAATTGCGCGGGATGTTGGAAAAGCAGAGCACCGCTTTCTCGAGGCCTTGCGCGTCCGCGTAGCCGAAAGCGGCGTCTATCACTTTTTGATGTCCCTTGTGCAGACCGTCGAAATTGCCCAGCGCCAGCGCGCAGGGGGCCATATCTGCGATCTCACGAAGCGATGTCAGGATCTTCATAAATCACCTTGTCGGCCAGATAGAGCTCGTCCTCCGGGCTCCGTTTGGCCGTTCCGAGGAAACGGCCGCGGCCGTAGACGCGAAAGACCGCGCCCTCGCCCGGCGCTTCTTCCAAAAGGTCGCGCGCGGCGAGACTGCCGCCGTGCAGATACCAGGAAACGCGTTCCTCTTTCAGCTCCAGCCGCCCCAGATGCCCGAGCGCGAAGTCGAGCGGCAGGAGATGCGCGGCCGGGTCTGCGGCGAGCGCCTCAAGCGTGACGGCGTTCTCCAGGCGGAAGGCGCCGCTCGCCGTGCGGAGCAGGAAGCTCATGGCGGCGCCGCAGCCGAGCGCTTCGCCCAGATCGGAGACCAGGGAGCGCACGTAGGTCCCGGC
>JAEELK010000228.1 GCA_016282655.1 Bacillota bacterium
CTCTGCGGCGCGGACGCTTGCGCAGAGCCGCGGAAGGGCCCCGCTCTGCCGCAGGCGGCGGAGGAGGAAGCGGAAACAGCGCCCCTGCGCGCCCTGCTCTCCGCCGCAGCCCTCGCGGCGCTGCCGGAAGCGCCCTGCTGGCGCTTCCGCCTTGCCGGCGACCGGGTCTTCCCCGCCGGCATGGAGGGCAGCAAAAAGCTCCAGGACTTCTTCGTGGACCGCAAGGTCCCGCGGGAGGCGCGGGAACGGATCCCGCTGCTCTGCGCGGGCAGCCGCGTCCTCTGGATCCCGGGCCTCTGCGTCCACAGAGATTTTTCCGCGAAAGCCGGGCAGAAGGCTGTACAGGTCCTTGAATTCCGCAGAGATATGTGCTAATATACCTTAATTTCGTTTATCCGTGAAAGGGGAACAGTCGTGAAAAAGAGAAGTATCGGCGTCTATATCCTCATTTTCGTTATGGTGATCAGCCTTGCCTGGCTGGTGACGAACGGAAACCGCAACCCTGCCCAGAACGTGGCCTTCTCCGACTTCGTAAAATACTTGTACAACGGCCAGATCAGCCAGATGAGCATCGTTGAGACGCAGCTCAACGGCACGCTGAAGACCGGCGAATATATCACCGCCTGGGCGCCCAGCTCCATCGAGCTCATGGGCATCAGCGAGCGCTACATCTTCCCGCAGATCGAGGCGGGCACCCTGAAGCTTTCCAGCACCAAGCCCAGCAACAATTCCTGGTTCGTCAGCATCCTGCCGACCTTCCTGATGATCCTGGTCTTCGGTGCGCTCTGGTTCTTCTTTATGCAGCAGAGCCAAGGCGGGCGAGGCATGAACGCCTTCGGCAAGAGCAGGGCGAAGCTCCACAAAGACGATGAGGCAACGCGTGTCACCTTCGATGACGTCGCGGGCCTGGAAGAAGAAAAGGTGGAGCTGGAGGAGATCGTAGACTTCCTCCGCTACCCGAAGAAATACGTCGCCCTGGGCGCGCGCATCCCCAAGGGCATCCTGCTGGTCGGCCCTCCGGGCACCGGCAAGACCTACATCTCCAGAGCCACCGCCGGCGAAGCGGGCGTTCCCTTCTTCAGCATCAGCGGTTCGGACTTCGTGGAAATGTACGTCGGCGTCGGCGCGTCCCGTGTCAGAGACCTCTTTGAGCAGGCCAAGAAGAATTCCCCCTGCATCATCTTCATCGACGAGATCGATGCCGTCGGCCGCAGAAGAGGCGCCGGCCTGGGCGGCGGCCACGACGAAAGAGAGCAGACCCTCAACCAGCTGCTGGTCGAGATGGACGGCTTCGGCGTGAACGAAGGCATCATCATCCTGGCGGCGACCAACCGTCCGGACATCCTGGATCCGGCGCTGCTGCGTCCCGGCCGCTTCGACCGTCAGATCGTCATCGGCGCGCCGGACGTCAAGGGCAGAGAGGCGGTCTTCCGCGTCCATGCCAAGAACAAGCCGCTGGACGCCAGCGTAGACCTGAAGGTCCTGGCCAAGCGCACGCCGGGCTTCACCCCCGCGGACATCGAGAACATGCTGAACGAAGCCGCTCTGCTGGCAGCCCGCAGAAACGGCAAGAAGATCTATATGGAAGAGATCGAGGAGGCCATCACCAAGGTCATGGCAGGCCCCGAGAAGAAGAGCCGCGTCATGAGCGACGAGGAAAAGCGCCTCACCGCCTACCACGAGGCCGGTCACGCGGTGGCCGCGCGCCTCATCCCGGGCTCCGATCCGGTCCACCAGATCACCATCATCCCCAGAGGGCGCGCCGGCGGTTTCACCATGACCCTGCCGGAAAAGGAACGCAACTACGTCACCAAGACGGACATGGAGAACATGATCGTCCACCTGCTGGGCGGCCGCGTGGCCGAAAAGCTGGTCCTCGGCGACATCAGCACCGGCGCCAGCAACGACCTGGAGCGCGCCACCAGCACGGCCAGAGACATGATCACCAAGTACGGCATGAGCGAGCGGCTCGGCCCCATCAACTACGGTGAATCCGAAGAAGTCTTCCTGGGCAGAGATTTCTCTTCCCGCCGGAACTACTCCGAGGAGATCGCCTCCGAGATCGACACCGAGATCCGCGCCATCGTGGAGAACGGCTTTGCCCGCTGCGAGCAGCTGCTGAGCGAGAACATCAACATCCTGCACGCTGTGGCGCAGGCGCTGATGGAAGTCGAAACGCTGGACGGCCAGCAGTTCGAAGATCTCTTCACCGGCAAGAAGACGCCGGAGGAGCTGGCTGCGGACGCGGAAGCCGCCGAGGAGCACAAGAAGAACCTCCACGCGGCCGAGGCCGAAGAGATCCGCAGAGAGCGCGAAGCCGAAGAAGCGGCCAAGCGCGCCAGAGAGGGCGCCGATCAGAGCGGCGCCTCGCAGGAGATGCAGCAGGAGATCGCGAAGGATCCCTTCCTGAGCGCCATCTTCGGCGCGCAGGCTCCTGACGCGGAAGCGCCGAAGGACGGCGAAGAGCCTCCTCAGAACGAAGAGAAAAAGGACGAATAAACAGGAGAACGTTTCGGCGGCCCCGCGCCGCCGTACGGATAGCGTGAGCAGAGAGCGGCTGCGTTCCCTTCCCGGGAAGCAGCCCTTTCTGTCTCTGTTTTCTGGAGCAGGCATGGAGAAGGGAAGGAAAAAAGAGATCCGGATCGGAACGCGCAAGCTGGCGAATCCGTTCCTCGCGGCGCCCATGGCGGGCGTCAGCGACAGCGCCTGGCGCCGCCTGGCCCGTGAGCAGGGGGCGGCGCTCGTCTATTCGGAGATGATCAGCGCGAAGGGCCTCTGCTACAACGACAAAGGTACGGAGCGCCTGCTTCGCTTCACGCCGGAGGAGGCGCCCTATGCCATCCAGCTCTTCGGCTCGGAGCCGGAATTTCTGGCGAAGGCGGCGGAAAAGCTCTTTTGGCGAGGCCACGCCCTCTGGGACATCAATATGGGCTGTCCCGTGCCGAAGGTGGTGAAGAACGGAGAGGGCTCCGCGCTCATGCGGGATCCCGCGCGCGCCGCCTCGCTGGTCCGCGCGGTCAAAGGAACGGAAGAACGCCTTGCCGCCGAAACGGGGAGAGCCCCTCGGCCGGTCACGGTCAAATGCCGACTGGGCTTTCGCGAGGCGGATCCGGACGCGCCGGCCTTCTTTGAGGCCGTACAGGAGGCCGGCGCGGACGCCGTAGGCGTCCACGGCCGCAGCCGGGAGCAGTACTACAGCGGACGGTCGGACCGGGAGGCCCTGGCGCGGCTGCGGCCCCGGATCCGCGTCCCCTTCCTCGTCAGCGGCGACGTCTTCTCCGCAGAGGACGCGCTGGAGCTGCTGCGGCAGACCGGCGCGGACGCCGTCTTCATCGCGCGCGGCGCCATGGGAGATCCCTGGATCTTCCGGGAGGCGCTGGCGCTCTGGGAGGGCAGGGAAAAGCCGGCGCCGCCGGACAACGCGGAACGTTACGCGGCCATCCGCCGTCACCTGGAGATGGTCATCGCGGACAAAGGCGAGACAGTAGCCCTGCAGGAGATGCGCAAGCACGTGGGCTGGTATCTGAAAGGCATGCGCGGCGCCGCGGCCGTCCGGGGCCGGCTCAATCAGATCACGGAGAAGGAAGCCCTGCTCCGCGCGCTGGAAGAAATACTTCTTCCTTGACGAACGTTGGCCTTTCCTGTACAATATTGCGGCAGATAATACAAGAAACTTTTCCGAAAGGAGATCATTTCCCATGTC
>JAEELK010000229.1 GCA_016282655.1 Bacillota bacterium
AGCAGTGCTGCTCAGATGATCCGCCATCTCGGGCTGCCGGGCGCAGGCGTCCATCAGCTGCGCGCCCATCTTGCCGATGCCTTCGCTCTTCGCCGCGTCATTGCTGCGGATGGCGTCGAGGATGACTGCGGCCCTGCTGATCAGATCTTCCTTGATCGCAGGGTTCCGGTCGATGGCCTCCATCAGGCCCGCGCCGATCTTGCCGATGCCTGCGCTCTTGGCTGCGTCACAGCTGCGGATCGCGTCGATGACGACGGCGGCAGCAGTGCTGCAGAGAAAGCCTCTGATCTCCGCCCGCCTTGCGCTGGTGATCAGAAATTCCTCACCTACGGCTGTGATGCCGTCGATCTGTGCCGCATCGGCGCTGCGGACCACGTCGAGAACGATGGCGGCAGCGGTGCCGGAAAGGTGATCCGCCGCTTCAGGGTCCTGCGCGGTGGCCTCGAGCAGCGCCGCGCCAAGCGTTCCGATCCCGCCGCTCTTCGCGCCGCCGTTCTCCCGGATCGCGTCCAGGGCGACTCCTGCGGCGCTGCTGAAGAGAGCGGCGCTTTCAAGAGCAGACGCAGTCTTTTCAAGCCATACGGCGCCTGTTGTCCCGATGCCGATGCCCTTGGACGCGTCGCTGTTCCGGATCGCATCGATGAGGAGCTCGGCGGTGCCGCGGAGCGCGTTCTCCTGATCGGGATGGCGTGACACCTGCTCCAGAAGCGCGATGCCGACCGTCGCGATGGCATTGCTGCGGTTCCAGAGGGCGGGATCGGCGGCGGAGGCCGGCACCGCGCTGACCGCCGCAGCGGGGAGCAGGCCCCAGATCATGAGCAGGGCCAGGAGATAGGCAATGACGGGAGCGTATTTCGTTCTTTTCATGTTTGCACCTCTCTGTGCGGGGCGGGATCATCTGGTTAGAGCCATTTTATCATTGCATCATGCAAAAGAACAGATGGAATCTGCCGGAGCCAAACCGGGGCATAAGGCCATAAATTTTTTTTAATGTACTTCCATCTCGTTTGTGATATATTTTATATTTAGGTTTGTTATGCATACAAACGATCTGAGGAAAGGAAAGATTATCAAGAAGCCGTTATGAATTCGAAAAAGACCGAGAACGGTTCCCATTTTTCCGTTGATCGCAACGTGATCCCCTTGATCGGGAAAAGCGCCCTGGTCGGCCTCGGCGCGGGCGTCGCGGTCGGCGCCTTCCGCTGGGTCGTGACCTGGGTGGCGCATACCTGCTACGCCGCCTACGACTACGTGCACGCGAGACCGTCCCTGATCCTGCCGCTCTTCGCGGCGCTCGTACTGCTGGGGCTCATCGTGGCATTCCTCATGCACAAATATCCCATGGCCAACAGCAGCGGCATCCCCCAGACCAAGGGCCTGGTCACCGGTGATTTCAACTATTCCTGGTGGCGCATCCTGCTCGCAAAATTCGTGGGCGCCTGCCTCTCCACGCTGGCGGGGCTTTCCCTGGGCAGAGAAGGCCCGGCGATCCAGATCGGCGGCTGCGTGGGACAGGCCGTGGGCGACAATCTTTCCAAAAATGAAACGGAGCGGAGGATCCTCATCTCGGCGGGCGCGGGCGCGGGCTTCGGCACCGTGCTGGGCGCGCCGGTCGCAGGCATGTTCTTCGCCATGGAGGACATGCTCAAATACTTCTCTCCCTCCGTGCTCTTGAGCTTCTTCGCCTCCGCCACCGTCTCCCAGTACGTCGCGGGCATCGTGTTCAGCCTGGAGCCCATCTTCCATTTCGGCTACGCGCCGCTCTTCCCGCTCCATACCTTCTGGATGCTGATCCCCATCGGCTTCATCGTGGGTCTTGCCGCGATCGTCTATAACAGGGCGCTGCTCGACTTCCCGCCGATCTACAACCGCATCATCAAGAAGCCTCAGTGGCTCAGACCCGTGTTCGTATTCCTGCTTGCAGGGGTCATGGGCCTCACCATTCCGGACGTGCTCTGCGGCGGTGACCGGATCATCGAGATGGTCAGCTCCGACCTGGCGCTGAAGACCCTGATCATCCTCCTGGTCGCCAAATTCCTCTTCTTCGTCGTCTGCTTCGCCTCGGGCTGCCCCGGCGGCAACCATTTCCCCATCCTGGTGCTCGGCGCCCTGCTCGGCAGCATCTTCGGCTACGTCGCCGTGTACTGCTTCGGCTTCGACGTCAGCTACTATCCCTCGTTCGTCGTCGTCGCCATGTCAGCGTACTACGCTTCCATCGCGCGCACGCCCTTCACGGGCCTCTTCCTCATCCTGGAATCGACCCGGCAGATCCAGCTCCTGCTGCCCATGCTCATCACGGCCATGATCGCCTATGCCACTTCCGTCTACTTCAAGAATCCGCCCATCTACGACGCGCTTCTGGACGCCATGCCCAAGAAGGAAGGCGAGGTCCCGGCAGGAGACGTCCGCGCCGCGAAGCTGAAGATCGATTTCGGCGCGGCGGAGCAGATCAGCAGCATCATGGACTTCCCGCTCCCCGAGCACACCAGCATCGATTACATCCTCAGAGACGAGGAGAAGATCTTCCCCGACGAGACCACGGTGATCCTGCCCGGAGACGAGCTGGTGATCATCCTTTCGGAGGATGCGCCCAAGGGCACGACGGAAGTGGGCGGCATCATATAGCTCCGCACGGTCTTCCGGCGGCGCGGGCCGCCGGACGCAGGAGAGAAAGATATGCAAGAGAAAGAGACGCTGGTGCTTGCCACCAACAACAGGCATAAGATCGAGGAGATCTCCGCCATCGCGGAGGGGCTCGGCTTCCGGGTGCTCTCCAAGCGCGAGGCGGGCCTGGAAGACTTTGAGGTGGAAGAGGACGGCGTCACCTTCGAAGAGAACGCCGAAAAGAAGGCGCGGGCGCTGTATGAACGGCTGCGCTGCGCGGCGCTGGCGGACGATTCCGGCCTGGTGGTGGACGCGCTGGACGGCGCGCCGGGAGTCTATTCCTCCCGCTACGCAGGAGAAGAGGGCAACGACGCGAAGAACAACGAAAAGCTCCTGAAGGAGCTGGAAGGCCTGCCGCCGGAACAGCGGACGGCGCGCTTCGTCTGTACGCTGGTGCTGATCCAAAAGGACGGGACGAAGATCACTGCCTCCGGGCAGGTGGAAGGGCGCATCCTGGACGCGCCCCGGGGCAGCGGCGGCTTCGGCTACGACCCGCTCTTCCTGCCGGACGGCTTTGATCACAGCTTCGGAGAAGCGCCGCCCGCGGAGAAGAACGCGGTCAGCCACCGATCCAGAGCCTTACGGCAGCTGGCGGAGGCGCTGCGGGATCAAAACGGATAGACAAATAGATATTGATCAAGACGGGCCAGGCAGGCTCGTAAGGGAGCGTCGAAGAACGCCGGTACTTAGCGATCGGCAAGCCGAAGGCGAAGCCGGAGCTTAGTATCCGCTGCGTTCTTCGCAGAGCGAGAGCGTCTCCCGAACGAACCTGTCCGGCCCGTCTTTTTATTATATGTATCGATGCTGTATTGCCTATGCGCGGATGGATCCGAGCGCGGCAGGACCCGCGGTCTTATGCGCCTCGGATGGATTCGAGCGCGATCCGCGCCGCGCCGATGGCGCCGCAGAGCTGCGCCTCGGGCGAGACGAAGATCTTCGTGCCCAGCTTTTCCTCCAGGGCCGCAACGACCCCCTGATTCAGCGCCACCCCGCCCGTCATGATATAGCGCTCTTCCCCGCCGAGGCGCTTCACCAGCGCCGCGGTCTTGTTCGCCACGGAGCAGTTCAGCCCGTGCACGATGTCCGCCGGCGCCGTGTTGTCCGCGATCAGCGAGACCACCTCGGATTCCGCGAAGACGGTGCACATGCTGGAGATGTTCACCTGCTGC
>JAEELK010000230.1 GCA_016282655.1 Bacillota bacterium
GATCCCCTGATCTCCGCGCAGATCAACTACGGCCCCATCGGCATCGTGTACGAGGAGAAGCTGGACGAGAAGGGCATGCTGGTGCAAAAGCCCCTGCCCGCCGGCGTCACCAGCGACGAGCTGCGCCTGCAGAATGCGCCTCTTGGCATCATCAACCTCGGCGAGTACGCCTGGAACAACGTTGTGCACATGGAGCCCCGCGCCCAGCTGCGCCTGGAGCGCCTGCAGCTTTGCGCCAAGCCCTTCGTGCCCGCCGGCGTGATCCCGTGCCCGAACCTGCAGTTCACCCTCGAAGAGCTCAACACCCTCAGCAACTACGAGACCAACCTGAACGACTACATTCGCACCAACATGATCACCTGGCTCATGAAGGGCGGCGTTTCCGACGCGGACTGGGCGACCTTCCAGAACAACCTCAACGGCAGAGTCAATCTGGCGGGCATCCAGCAGGTGTATCAGGCGGCGTATGACCGCTACGTCAACGGCAAATAAGAGAGGGCTGGAAATATGAAGAAAAAAAGTATCCTGATCATCGCGGCGCTCGTCGTCATCGCCGCCGCGGTGGCTCTTGTTCTGATTCTTACCAACAATAAGGGCAATACCGACGAAAAACCCGCACCGGCAGCCGAGAACACCGCGCCCGTCATCAACGGCGTTCAGGACAGCGCCGTGGAAGCCGGCAGCGAGTTCGACGCGCTGGCCGGCGTGACCGCGACCGACGCCCAGGACGGCGACATCAGCGCGAAGATCCTGATCGACGCCACCCCCGCGCTCAGCTTCAAAAACGGCAAGGCGACCCCGGAGACCGCGGGCAGCTACGAGCTGGTTTACAGCGTGACCGACAACGGCGGTCTGACCGCCGAAGCGTACGCCACCCTGACCGTCACCAAAAAGACGGGCTCTGAGGAAGTCTACAAGGCCTTCGACTTCGCCACCCAGACCGTCACGGACAACCGCGGCTGGGAAGCCCGCATCGGCGAGAACGCCAAAGCGACCGCCGAGCTCAAGCAGGGCGCTTACGTCATCGAAATCGCCAACCCCGGCAACGGCGACGGCGACGTGCAGTTGGCCAAGGCCGGCTACGCCGTGAAGGCTGCTGATTACAAGCTGAAGATCTGGGCAAAGTCCACCAAGCCCACCTATGCCCACATTCTCGCCAGAAACGAGAACGCGGAGGGCTGGGAGACCTTCGGCGGCGCTTTCAACGTGGTGATCGGCCAGGAGATCGCGCCTCTGGAGCTCAATTTCTCTGCTTCCGGCGAAGGCAGCGCGGAGCTGCTGTTCAACCTGGGCAAGATCACGCCCAACCCGGACAACGCGGCGGATACCACCCCCGAAGACTTCGTCGTGACCATCGACAAGATCGAGCTGTACGAGATCTCCGGCGAAGAGACGCTGATCCCCACCTACACCGCTTCCTTTGCGGCCGGTGACGCCGTGTACGCCGAAGCCGGCGACGGCGCAAACGCCAAAGTCGAGTTCAAGGACGACGCTGCGGACTTCATCATCGACAACTACCCCACCGAGGGCGGTGTCTGGAGCGTCAAGGCCAACATCACGCTTGGCGACGTGAAGATCGTCAAGGGCGAAAAGTACTACTACAGCTTCACCGTGAACGCCGCAAACGGACAGAGCGGCGAGGCGCTGGTGGAAAGCGCCGCGAGGGGCTGGGAATGCAGGGCGAACTTTAACGGCCTGAGCGCTCCCGCGGGAGAAGACACCGTGATCTCCGCCATGTTCACCGCAGAAGCGGACATCGACGATCCCGTCATCCGTCTGCAGATCGGCAACGCGCCCGAAGGCGCCGCGGCCAACACCATCACCATCAAGAACGTGGTGTTCGGCTCCGTGGGCGGCGACAAGGAAACCAGCAAGACCATCGACAGCTTCGTCGCCTTCGGACGCAACAGCGCCAATGGTCAGAACCCCGCGTGCCCCTGGGAGACCTTCAACGGCACCGACGAGGACAACGAGCGCGGCGTAGGCACCATCTGGGCCGAAAACGGCAGCTTCTTCTACCGCATCGATAACGGCGGCACCGTGGACTGGCACAACAAGCTCATCTGCGGCTACAACGGCAATCCCCTGACCCTCGCGGCGGACAGCTACTATACCATCGAGATCACCGCCAAGGCCACCCAGCCCGTATCCTGCGGCGTGTTCCTGAACCCCATGGGCGGCTGGGATCCCCGCGTCGCGGAAGGCATGAACCTGACCACCGATTTCCAGACCTTCCGCTTCACCACGACCGACACCTTCATCATGGATATGGATTTCGAGCTGCTGTTCCAGTTTGGCTCTGAAGCGCTGTCCAAGATGGGCGAAGTGACCGTCGAATTCAGCAACATAACCATCTACCAGATGAAAGTAATGTAATCTGGCTCTACTCCGGCAGGGAGGGTGCGAAGCACATCCTCCCTGTCCTGCTATAGGAGGGTCATATGAACAAAAAAGCGCTCCTCTGCCTCCTGCTCGTGTGCGTTCTGTGCGCGGCGCTCTGCGCATGCGGCAAAAAGGACGCCCAGGCGCCGAAGGATTCCGGTGAAAGCTTTGCCGTCGTCACGGACGACAAGGACTTTTCCGCCCTGCGCACGCCCGGCAGCCAGGAAGCGGCGTACGAATACAAAAACTTCTTCCTGCCCGGCGTGGACGGCATCAGCCAGCCCTACGTCGGCGACACGATGCCCTACTACGAGGACGGCACCTATTACATCTACTACCTCAAGGAGGGCGGCGACTCCTACAACCATTCGGTGTATCTGGCGACGACCAGCGATTTTCTGAACTATACCGAATATGAGGAGCCGCTCACCGAATCCAACCGTGCCGGCGGACAGGACGGCTGGACGGGCCCGGGCTCGGTGGTAACGGTGGCGGATCAGTACTATTTCTTCTACACCGCGCACGCCGCCTCCAGCTCCAGCGAATACGGCGAAACGCTGCGCCTGGCCAAGGGCAGCACCCC
>JAEELK010000231.1 GCA_016282655.1 Bacillota bacterium
ACGCTGCAGAGGCGGTATTCCGTTCCTTCCAGCGCCTCTTCCAGCTTGCGGAAAAGATCCTCCTGCGCCGGAAGCGTCTTGCCGCGCGCGACGATGACGGCCATCACTTCGCCGGTCCCGAAGGCCGTGCGGACCATGAACTGCCGCAGCAGGCCCTTGTTCGTTTTCTCGCTGAAGATCGAGACGCTGTTCTCGTCCACATACTGTTTGAAGGCCGCCGCGAGCCGCCCCGCGGCCGGGCTCTGGATGAGGCAGTCCGGGCAATGCAGCACCGCGTGGCTCCCGGCGCGGCAAAAGCCGACGCGGCACCCCTCCGGCCCCGCCTCCAGCGAGAAGACCGCCTTGTTGCGGTACTGGAACGGCGTTTCCATGCCCAGGATGGGCTCCATGGGAGGCTCCGCGACGCCGGCGATGCGCTGCAGGCGGTCCCGGATCCACTTCTCTTTTTGCCTGAGCTGTGCGGCATAGTCCATGCCCATGAGGGGGCAGCCGCCGCAGCGTTTCGCGTGCGGGCAGGGCGCGCTGCAGCGCGCTTCGGACGCGTGCAGCAGTTCCGCCGCGCGCGCCTCGCCGAAGTTCTTCTTTCTGCGCAGGACCTCCGCAAGCACGCGATCGCCCGGCAGGGCGCCCTCCACAAAAAAGGTGAAGCCCTCCGCCTTGCCGATGCCGCGGCCTTCCGCGCTCAGGTCCGTGATCTCCAGTTCTATCGTCTCATTCTTTCCGTTCATGCGCGATACAGTCTCCCCTGCCATGTGTCCCGCTCCGCCTGCAGCCGGTCGATGGCCGCAAGGACGGCGATCTTGTTCCGGCTCCAGAGCGGCGCCAGCAGCTGTCTCTTGTCTCCGTCTCCGGTGAGGCGCTCCACCACGGTCTCCGGCGGCAGGAGCTCCAGCTGTTCCACGACGGTCTCCACGTACGCGTCCTTTTCCATGGGGACGCAGCGGCCGTCCGCCAGCCATGCCGCGAGCGGCGTGCCTGCCAGCACGTGCAGCAGGTGGATCTTGACGCCCTGCGGGCGCAGGCGGCCCAGCGCCCCCGCCGTGGCGAGCATCTCCGCCCTGCCCTCTCCCGGCAGTCCGTCTATGATGTGCACGCAGCAGCGGATCCCCCGCTCCTGCAGCGCTTCATAGCCCTGCAGGAATTCCTCGTAGCTGCGCCCGATGTTCATGGCCTCCGAGGTCCGGGCGTGGACGCTCTGCAGCCCGAGCTCCACGCTGAGCGAGGTCTTCTGCCGCAGCTCCTGTAAGCAGTCCAGCATCTCATCCGGCAGGCAGTCCGGCCTAGTGGCGATGGCAAGACCCACGATACCCGGGACCCGCAGCGCCTCTTCATAGAGCGGCCGCAGCCGTTCGACCGCCCCGTAGGTGTTGCTGTGCGCCTGGAAATACGCAACGGCGTTTGCGCCGGGCGCTTTACGGCGGATGCGCGCCAGCTCCTGCGTGAGCTGATCCGTAACGGAGGCCGCGGGGGAAGCGGTAAAATAGCCGGCGCCTCCGCTGCAGTAGAGACAGCCGCCGCGCCCCTTCGTCCCGTCGATGTTCGGACAGCTGCAGCCGACGTCCAGCACCGCTTTGTAGACCCTGCCGCCGAACTGCTGCAGATTATGGTAATGCAGGGTGTGATAGCGCTTGTTATCGATGGAATATGGAAACGGATTCTCTTTCATTTAGTGTACTTTCCGGCGATCTCCGACAGTTTCTGGAAGCGGTGGTTGACGCCGGATTTCTTCAGGGGCGGATCCAGCAGGCCGCCCAGCTCCGTCAGGGAGGCCTCCGGATGGGAGAGCCTGAGCTCCGCCAGCGCGCGCAGGCTGTCCGGCAGCGCGCGCAGCCCCATCCGCTCCTCGATGAGACGGATCTCTTCGATCTGCCGCGCGGCGGTGTTGACGGTCTTGTCCAGATTCGCGGCGTCGCAGTTGACCTTCCGGTTGGCCGCGTTGCGCACTTCTTTCGTGACGCGGACGTTCTCAAAGCGCAGCACGGTGTTGTGCGCGCCGAGGATCGTGAGCAGATCGCTGATCTGCTCCGCTTCTTTCAGATAGACCACCTGCATCTTGCGCCGCGGCGCGACCTTGGCCCGGAGGCCGAAGCCGTTGACGAGGCGCCGCAGGTCCTGCGCAAGCTCCCCGCTGTTGCAGCTGACGTCCAGATGATAGCTCTTTTCCGGATCGCTGACGCTGCCCGCACCCAGAAAGGCGCCGCGCAGATAGGCTCTGCGGCAGCATTTCTTCTTGATCAGGGGCTCAAAGATCCCTTGGCTGAGCACGTTGCAGCCCTCCCGGACGGTGAGGATGCCGGTCTCGCGCAGGATCTGCTCCGCGCCGCTCTCCGCGTCGATCACCATGCTGTAGCTGTAAGTCTTGCGGGAAATGCCGCTCTGGTTGCGCTGGATGCTCAGCTCCGCGCCGACGGCAAAGTAGGATTTGACCTGTTTCACGAAGAGGCGCGCCACGGCAGGGTCTTCCGTCACCACGCGCAGCTGCAGCCGTCCGCCGCCGGCCAGCATGACGCGGCCGCACATGCGGACGAAGCCGGCGATCCAGGCCAGCGTGCAGCATTTCTTTCCTTCTTCGACGCGGGCAAGCTCGCTCTTGCACTCGGAAGAAAACGACATGGCTATGCCTCCTCCCGGATCAGATTGACGACCCGCCCGGGATCCAGCCCCGCAGCCTCCATGCGGGCCACCGCGTTCTCGCAGCAGCCGACGCGCTCCGGAGAATGGGCGTCGCTGCTCATGATGAAGAGGACCTCAGGCACCGCTGCGCAGACGCGGATCCCTTCCACGCTGAGGCCGTCGTGCTTGTTGTTGATCTCCATCAGGATGCCCTGCTCCGCGCAGGCGCGCGCGATGGGCAGAAGGTCCACCTTCGCCTTGTCCCCCGGATGGGTGAGCACGCGAAAACCGCCCCGCCGCACGGCCGCAAGGATCATCTCGGTGTTGCGGAGCATGAGGCGCTTGGAATCGCTGCCAAGATAGTTCCGCAGGTGCGCGGCGCAGGCGCGGAAGGGCGAAGGCCCCGGCGCGCTGAAGTGATAGCCCGCCAGAAGAAAATCGAAGTTCCGGCGCAGCTCCGGGGGGATGTCCAGCCAGCCGTCCGGAAAGGTGATGTTCGCTTCCATGCACATGTGGATCCGGAGTTGCGGATAGAGCGGCTTCAGGCGCTCGATCTCCGCGCGCATCTTCGGCAGGTCTTTTTTCTTCACGCCGATGTGGAGGCTCCCGATGCCGTGATCGGCGATGGCGAGCTCACGCAGGCCCTTTTCCGCGGCGGCCCGCACGTTTTCCTCTATGCTGCCCGTCCCGTGGGAAAAGACGGTGTGCGTATGGTAATCATAAGCGAGGCGGTATCTCACAGGATCCTCACCTCCGGCTCCAGCCTGACGCCGCTCTTTTCCTCCACGATGGTGATGACGATGTTCATCAGCGAGATCACGTCCGCCGCGGTCGCGCTGCCCAGATTGACGATGAATCCGGCGTGCAGATCCGAGACCTGCGCGTCGCCCAGGCGAAGCCCCTTCAGCCCGGCCTCTTCGATGAGTTTTCCGGCGAACTGCCCCGGGGGGCGCTTGAAGAAGCTGCCGGCGCTGGGCAGCTGCACCGGCTGCTTGCTGTTGCGCAGGGCGCGCAGCTCGTCCATGCGGGCGCGGATCTGTCCGCGATCGCCGGGCGAGAGCGAGAGCACCGCGGAGAGCGCCACTTCGCCGCTCTCCATCAGACGGCTGTGGCGGTAGGCGAAGTCCATCTCCGCGCCCGCGGCCGTGCGGACGGCGGAGCCGTCCGCGGCAAGCAGCCGCACTTCCCGCACCAGCGGTCCCAGCGAGCCGTCGTAGGCGCCGGCGTTCATGAAGAGCGCCCCGCCCAGGCTTCCGGGGATGCCGCTCGCGAATTCCAGCCCGCTAAGACCTGCCTCCGCCGCCTGCAGCGCCAGCATGACCAGCGTGCAGCCCGCGCCGGCGCGCAGCTCCGTTCCCGCGATCTCGCAGGACTGCAGACGCCCCAGGCGCAACACGACGCCCTCATAGCCTTCGTCCCGCACCAGCAGATCGCTGCCCTGGCCCAGAATGAAATGCGGCAGCGCCCGCTCCGCAAGGTAGCGCAGGGCCGCCTGCAGGGCCGCTTCGTTCTCCGGCTCCGCCAGGCAGGCGGCCGGCCCGCCGATGCGAAAGCTGGTATAGCGGCTCATCGGCGCGTCCGCCATGACGCGCAGACCCTCTATCCGTTTTAAGTCTTCGCAGACTTTTATCCGATCCATTACGGCTCCTTTCCGGCGCTAAACGCCCGGCTCTGTGTAAACATCATAGCACGTTAGTTTTCGCTTGTAAAGTCGCAGGGGATTGGGTATAATGTTCCCTAATATTCCTGATCACCATACGCGGCAGTGCTGCCGCAGGAACGGCAGCACTGGACCGACTGCGCGGGGCGCGCCCGCCCTGCAGGGAGGACAACGATGTCTCAATATCTCATCCCCATCCTGTTCATGCTCGCGATCATGGGTCCCGGCACCTTCATCATCGTCCGCCGCACCCAGCGGAAGAAGAGAGAGCTGCAGGAGCAGCAGGAAGCCTATCGGAAATACAGAGAAGACTGCATCGCG
>JAEELK010000232.1 GCA_016282655.1 Bacillota bacterium
CTTGTTGAAGATGCCGGCGAGCGCGGAATACGTCACGTCGAAGGCGTTGATCCACGACATGAGCACGATCTTGGAGAGGCTGATGGCCGCGGACTGGATCGCCATGGGGATGCCCAGCGCCAGCAGACGCCTGAATGTCCACCGGTCGATGCGGAAGCTCGCGGGTCTGAAGTCGAAGCCGAAGCTCTCCCGGTTCCGGTAGAGGTAGATGACGGCGGTGACGAAGCTGACGCCCTGTCCGATAACGGTGGCGAGAGCCGCGCCGAAGACCTCCATCCCAAGGTACTTGACGAACGCGATATCCAGGACCATGTTGAGGACCGCCGCCACTGCGATGAAGGTGAACGGGCGCTTGCTGTCCCCCATCCCGCGCAGGATGGCGCTCACGATATTGTAGCCGTAGATGAAGGGGAGCCCGCACACGCAGGTCACGAGATAGTCCATGGCGAAGTCCATCGCCGCGGAGGGCGTGTTGAGCCAGGCCAGCACGGAGTGCCGCAGGAGAAAGCAGGCGAGCGCGATGACCGCCGATGCACAGAGCAGGAAGGTGGACATGGTGCCGATCGTCTTCTTCACCTCGTCCTGTTTCCCTGCTCCCACCGACCGGGCGATGAGCACCTGGCCGGCGGCGGAGAAGCCCATGGCGATGAATGTGAGAAAATGAAGCAGATCTCCGCCGATGGAGACCGCCGACATGCCCGCCTTGCCGATATAGTTCCCCACGACCACCATATCCACCAGGTTGTAGACCGCCTGGAGGAGATTGGAGGCGAACAGCGGCAGCGCGAAACGCAGCAGCAGGGGGACGACCGGGCCCTTGGTCAGGTCGCGTATCATGGTTTGTGGCTTTCTGTTCATGAGATGTTCTTCCCGATCTGATTATTGCTTCCCAGTATACCACAGCGGCCGCGGATTGCAAATCGCCGAGCGCCAGAATGAGATCCGCCGCGGCGTCTGCCGCGGCGGATCATCGTTATGCGCAGTTTGCGGTCACTTCCGGTAGACGTCCGGCACCTGCTGGTCGAAGTACGCCTTCGCCTCCGCGCGCAGATCTGCGTCACGCAGAAGGTCCGTGGCGGTCAGCGCCAAAGCCTTCGCCGCGAGGATGCAGCCGCGGTCGCCCGCCGGGGAGACCGCCGCCTCGCGCATCTCCGCGGAGTGTCCGTTGACGCCCGCGGGCGCGATGGCCACGTACTCGTGGATGGAGGGCATCAGCAGCGAGACGTTGCCGATATCCGAAGAACCGTAGGCGCCGACGGGGCTCACCTCGGTGACGGGCTCGCCCAGCTTCTCCATCCAGCTCTTGAACCGGAGGCCCATGGGCCGGTTGGGGTAGCGCTCGGCGAACTTGGGATCCACCCTGGTCTCCACCTTCGCGCCGAAGAGCATCGCCGCGCAGTTCGCCGCGTGCACCACCCGCTCGATGAGCTTCTCCAGATGGAAGAGCGTGTCGGAGCGGAGGCAGAACTCGCAGCGGGCCTCGCCGGAGATGACGTTGTTGGCGCCGCCGCCGTAGGGGATGACGCCGTTGACGTTGTCCATCGGGTCGAACAGGGGACGCAGCGCGTCGATGTTCTGGAAGGTGGCGATCACCGCGGAGACCGCGTTCACGCCGGTGGCGGGCGCCGAGGAATGGGCGCTCACGCCGGTGAAATCCGCGTACACGGTGGTGCAGGCGCGGCCGCCCCGCATGATGATGGACTTTCCGGCCGTGGGATGGACCTCCAGAGCGAAGTCGAACTGATCGAAGACGCCTGCCTCGATCAGACCGATCTTGCCTCCGGTGGTCTCCTCCGCGGGCGTGCCCACGACGGTGACGCTGCCCGCGTACTCTTCAAGGGCGAGAGCCGCGCCCACCGCGGCACCGGCCGCGCCGGCCGCGATGATGTTGTGCCCGCAGGCGTGCCCGATGTCCTTGAGCGCGTCGTACTCGGAGAGGATCGCGACAGACGGACCGCCGGGCTTTCCCCGCTTCGTTGCGGTGAAGGCGGTAGGCAGGCCGCCGGCCTCACGGGTGACCGTGAAGCCGCGGCTCTCGAGGAATTCGCACTGGCGCGCGCAGGCGCGGAATTCCTGGTTGCCCAGTTCCGGATCGTCGTGGATCTCATGGGAGAGCTGCAGGATCGCGGCGCTCTCACGGTCTATGACGTCCAGTATCCTTTGTTCAAGATCCATGTGAATAGAACTCCTCTGTCAGGACTCTCAGTCCTCCACGACGTAGGCGTTGCCGTAGTAGTGGGCGCCCACCTGGCTGAGCTGGAGGCCCTGCAGCTTGGCGGTCGTCGCGACGTACTTGACCTCGTTGTAGAGCACCACGCTGGGGGTGTCCTCGTTCAGGTAGCCGTAGAGCTGCTTGAGAAGCTCGGTACGCTCGGCACCCTCAAGGGTGGCGGCATACTTGAAGTAGGTCTCGTCGAACGCGGGATTGGCGTACTTGGAGAAGTTGTTCATCACGCCGGAGAGCAGAGCGCCCTGGAAGGAGTAGTCGGCGTGGCCGGAGACGGTCTGCCAGAAGTCGAGGATGGCCTCGTAGCTGGGATCGTTCGCCTCGATGAGCGCGAAGGAGGTGTTGTCGTCCTGGACGACCACGTTGACATTAACGCCGATCTTGCTCAGCTGGTTGGCGATAACGGACGCGATCTCCTGATAGGTCTGGTTGGTGTTGGTCCACAGAGTGAAGGAGAAACCGTCGGGATAGCCGGCCTCGGTCAGCAGGGTCTTGGCTCTGGCGGGATCATAGACGTTGACGTCGCTCTCGATATAGTCGTTGCAGGTGGTGGGGATGAAGCAGTCGGCCGCGGTGCCGTAGCCGTAGAGCAGGTTGTCCACGATCACGTTCTTATCCACCGCGCAGGCAAGCGCCTGACGGACCTTGGGATTGCCGAGGGGGCCGGTGGAAGCGCAGTTGAACTCCATGAACACGTTCTTCATGGACGGGCAGGTGAGGACCTGGAAATCCTTGTCCTCCACAAGGCCCTCAACATCGATCAGGGGCACTTCGTAGGCGACGTCCACTTCGCCGTTCTGCAGCAGGATGGTGCGCTGAGAGGCCTCGGGGACGATCTTCAGAGTGAGATACTTGGTCTTGACGGGGCCGCCCCAGTAATCCTCAAAGCGCTCGAGGGTGTAGTAGTCGCCCTCGCTGAAGTCCTTGAGCTTGTACGGGCCGGTGCCCACGGGCGCGAACTTGAAGGCCTCGGGATCCTTCGCGTGCACGTCGCTCGGAAGGATGGAGGAGTTCGGGGTGGTCAGGGTGTAGAGGGCGGCCAGGCAGGGAGCGTTGAAGTGGATGACGACGTGATAGTCGTCCACCTTCTCGCAGCTCTCGTAGGTCTTGGCGAACCGGCCTCTCTCATTGGCCTTGTCCATGGTGTAGACCACGTCGTCCGCGTTGAAATCGCTGCCGTCGTGGAACTTGACGCCCTCGCGGAGGGTGAACGCAAGATCCGTGCCGTTGTTCTCCCAGCTCCACTCAGTGGCCAGGCCGGGGAGGATGTTCATATCGGTGTCGTAGCGGACCAGGGTCTCAAACATGTTGTTGTAGAGGCCGTAGGCGCGCTCCTGGGGGCTGAAGCTGGGGTCCATGGTGGTGAGGTCGCTGCCCTGGCAGTAGATGATCTCATCCTTGACGGCTACCTCAGACGCGGCGGGAGCGGAGCTGCCTTCGGAAGGAGCGGAACTGCCGGTAGATGCGGGAGCGGCAGGCGCGGCGGTGCCCTCGGAAGAAGAGCTCTTTCCGGAGCCTCCGCAGGCCGTCAGAGCGAGGAGCATGATGACGGCGAGGAGCAAGCTGATGGTTCTTTTCATGTGATACCTCCTGATAAAATTCTGGTGATTTCCCATTTACTCATTCTGCGAAAGATTTCCCTGTCTGCAGCAGCGGACGGTATGTCCTTCGCCGATGGTCTCTTCTGTCTGCGCCTGCGAGCATTCCGGGCAGGCGTAGGCGCAGCGGCCGGCGAACCGGCAGCCCTGCCCCATGTTGACGGGGCTCGTGATCTCGCCCTTGAGCTTCACCCGCTCCATCTTCACGTCGGGAGACGGGACCGGGATCGCCGAGAGCAGTGCCTGTGTGTAGGGATGCCGCGGATTGCGGAAGAGTTCCTCCGGATCCGCGGACTCCACGACCTGGCCGAGGTACATGACCACGATCCGGGTGGAGAGGTGCTTCACGACGGAAAGGTCGTGGGTGATGAAGAGATAGGTAAGCCCGAGCTCTTCCTGCAGATCCTGCATCAGGTTGAGGATCTGGGCCTGGATGGAGACGTCCAGCGCGGACACAGGCTCGTCGCAGACGATGAACTCCGGGTCCAGCGCGAGCGCCCGCGCGATCCCGATGCGCTGCCGGCGTCCGCCGTCCAGCTCATGGGGATAGGTGTTGACGAACCGTCTGGCAAGGCCGACCCGGTCCATCATCTCCAGGACCTTCTTCTCAAGCCCCTCCTTGTCGCCCTTGCGGACGATGCCCTGCAGCACCAGCGGCGCCGCGATGGCCTGCGCCACGGTCTGCCTCGGGTTCAGCGAGGAGTAGGGATCCTGGAAGATGATCTGCATCTTGCTTCGAAGCGCCTTGAGCTGGCGCTTGCTGTACTTCGTGATGTCATCGCCGTGGAAGAGGATCTGGCCGTCCGTAGGCTCCTGGAGGCGGAGGATGGTACGGCCCAGCGTGGTCTTGCCGCATCCGGACTCGCCCACCACGCCCAGCGTCTCGCCGGCGCCGATGGAGAAGGATACGTCGTCCACCGCCTGAAGCGGCCCGGCCGGGGTGTCGAAGTATTTTTTCAGCCGCCGTACTTCCAGCAGCGGCGCGTTGGCATCGCTCATGCCTTATCCTCCTCTCTCCCCTGCTCCGCCCGGAAGCAGCGCACATAGTGCTCTCCCTCCAGCAGGACCATGGGCGGATGCTCAGCGGAGCAGCGCTCCTGCGCGTATTTGCAGCGCTCGCAGAACGCGCAGCCGGCGGGAAGCTCCATGGGATCCGGCATCAGGCCGTCGATGGGCCGCAGACGCCGTTCCTGCAGATGGACCTTGGGGATGGCCCCCAGCAGGCCCTCCGTGTAGGGGTGGGCCGTCCGGTCGAAGATGTCGTACACCGTGCCGCTCTCCACGATCTCGCCCGCGTACATGATGGCCACCTTCTGGCACATCTGGGCGACGACGCCCAGGTCGTGGGTGATCATGAGGATGGAGGTGCCGAACTTCTCCTTCAGGTCCCGCATCATCTCCAGCACCTGCGCCTGGATGGTCACGTCGAGCGCCGTGGTGGGCTCGTCCGCGATGAGGATCCGGGGGCTGCATGCCAGCGCTATGGCGATGACCACGCGCTGCTTCATGCCGCCGGAGAACTGGTGCGGATACTCATGCGCGCGGAAAGCGGGGATGCCCACCATCTCGAGCATCGCGCAGGCGCGCTCATAAGCCTGCTTTTTGTCCAGGTTCTCGTGGATGGAGATGACCTCGGCGATCTGCTCGCCGACGGGGATCACGGGGTTCAGGGCGGACATGGGGTCCTGGAAGATCATCGAGATCTCCTTGCCTCGGACCGAGCGGATCTCGGTGTCGTCCATCTCCAGGAGGTCCCGGTCGCCATAGATGATCTTTCCGCCCTCGATCTTTCCCGGAGGGTGCGGGATGATGCGCATGATGCTCTTGGCCAGCGTGGTCTTCCCCGCGCCGGTCTCGCCCACGACGCCGAGCGTCATGCCGTCCTCAAGCCGCAGGTCCACGTGGTTGACCGCGTTCACCGTGCCGTCTTCCGTGTGGAAACGGACCGTCAGGTCCTGTATCTCAAGTAAATTCTTCATGCCGTCCCTCCTCAGCGCTTCAGCTTGGGATCCAGCGCGTCACGAAGGCCGTCGCCGAACAGGTTGAAAGCGATGACCGCCAGGATGAGCGCGACGCCGGGGAATACGGAGACGTGCCACGCCTGCCGCATATAGGTGCGCGCGGAGGTGAGGATGGAGCCCCACTCCGGTGTGGGCGGTTGCACGCCCAGTCCCAGGAAGGACAGGCCGGCCACCGCGAGGATGCTGTCGCCTATGCCGAGGGACACCTGGATGAGGATGGGCGCCAGCGCGTTGGGAAGGATGTACTTGAAGAGGATCTCGAAGTCGCTCGCGCCGATGGCCCGGGCGGCCTCCACGTACTCGTTGTCCTTCACCATCATGACCGCAGCGCGGGAAACGCGCGCGTACTTCGCGATGCCGGACACCGCGAGGGCGAGCAGCAGGTTGAAGGTGCTTCTGCCGAGCGACGCCACGATGGCCATCGCGAGCAGGATGTAGGGAACGCTCAGGAGCACGTCCATGAAACGCATGATGACGTTGTCCACGCGTCCGCCCTTGAAGCCCGCGATCATGCCGAACGGCGCGCCGATGAGTACGGAGAGCATGATGGCCGCGATGCCGATGAGCAGCGACAGCCGGGTGCCCCAGAGGATGCGGAAGAACAGATCCTGGCCGTATTCGTCGCAGCCGAAGATATGCTCCGCGGAGGGTGCCTTCAGCCGCATGGTCAGATCCTGTCCGATGACGTGGGTCGTGTAGAATTCAGGGTTCACGATATCCACGATCAGGGTGCCGAGGATGACCAGCAGGAAGAGGCAGATCATCACGAGGCCCAGGACCGCCAGCCTGTTGTGCCTGAACTGGAGGACGGCCTGCTGGAACAGTGTCCGCTGGCGGGCTTCGCCGGCAGGCGCTTTCGTCTTGTTAGCCACGCCGTTTCCTCCTTCCGAAGGCATACTGGCCCTTGATGCGCGGGTCGATCAGCGCGTAGAGGAGGTCCACCAGCAGGTTCACCACCGTGAAGACCACCGTCAGCGTCACGACGCTTCCGAGCACCGCGGGCAGATCCCGGTTGGAGATGGACTCCACCACGAACCGGCCTACGCCGGGCCAGGAAAAGATGGTCTCCGTCAGCACGCTGCCGCCGAGAAGGGATC
>JAEELK010000024.1 GCA_016282655.1 Bacillota bacterium
CTTCCAGCAGACCCACGCGGAGACCGACAACCTCCTGTTCTATCCGGACGAGAACAGCTTCACGCTGAAAGAGGAGCGCAAGTTTCTGCTCGAGCGGGCGAGAGACCCGAAGTCGGTGGAGATCCTGGCGCTGCTGGACGGCAAGCTGGCCGGCTTCGCCGGCATCGGCCCCATCGGCAGAGGCGAGAAGCTGCGCTTCCGGGCGGATTTCGGCATCAGCATCCTGAAGGCCTATTGGGGCCTGGGGATCGGCCGCGCCCTGACGAACGCCTGCATCGACTGCGCCCGCGCGGCCGGCTACAGGCAGGTCGAGCTGGAGGTGGTGGCGGAGAACCGTCCTGCCATCTCGCTCTACGAGAGCGTCGGCTTCGCGGAATACGGCCGCAACCCCAAGGGCTTCTTCGCCCGCCGGATCGGCTGGCAGGAGCTCATCCTGATGCGCCTGGAGCTGGACGCTGCTGAAGCTGTTTCACGCCCGAGCGGCGGTTGGACCGCCCATTACGATTCCCCGCTCGGCGGGATCACGCTGACTTCGGACGGAACGGCTCTGAGCGGCCTTTGCTTTGACACAGCGGAGCTTGACGCGCCCACGTCCTACGCGCGGCCCGACGGAGCGGCCCACGCGCCCGCGGAAGATGAGGAGCTCCTTGTTTTCCGGCAGACGCGGCAATGGCTGGACCTCTACTTCTCCGGAAAGGATCCGGGCTTTCTTCCGCCGCTCAGGATGAGCGGGACCGCCTTCCAGAAAGCCGTCTGGGAGATCATGCTGAGCATCCCTTACGGGCAGACGATGTCCTATGGAGAGATCGCAAGGCGGATCGCCGCGTCGAAAGGGATCGCCCGAATGTCCTCGCAGGCGGTCGGCGGCGCGGCCCGGCAGAACGCCATAGCGCTCCTCATCCCCTGCCACCGCGTCGTCGGAGCGGACGGCAGCCTGACGGGCTACGCGGCGGGGCTCCGGAGAAAAGAGATGCTCCTGCAGATGGAAGGCGCGCGCGGCGCGCGTCCGTCAAGTTCTGCTTGAAGCGCGGGGAAAAGTCTGCTATTGTAGTAAGGTACCCCGCGGGCGTAGTTTAGTGGTAAAACATCAGCTTCCCAAGCTGAGGTTGAGGGTTCGATTCCCTTCGCCCGCTCCAGCGAGACGGAGATGCCTTCCGGCATCTCTGTTTTTTTGTTCCTCGCCCGCTCCAATGAAAAGGCACTCCTTTCGGAGTGCCTTTTTTTGGTATCGTCGTTTCCGGGCTTCTACCGATCCGCCAGAGCCTTGTAGGATTCGTAGCGTTCTTTCGCGTTCTTGGCCGCGAGCTCGAAGAGGGATTCCGCGGTGTCGGGGAAGTCCAGCAGCAGGGAGCTGTAGCGGACCTGGCCCATGAGGAACTCTCTGAAATCGGCGCTGGGCTCCTTGGAGTCGAGCGTGAAGGGATTCTTGCCTTCTTCCTTGAGCGTCGGGTTGAAGCGATACAGATGCCAGTAGCCGGCTTCCACTGCCTTCTTGACGTTCTCCTGGGTCTTGCCCATGCCGCACTTGAGGCCGTGGTTGATGCAGGGCGCGTAGCAGATGATCAGGGACGGGCCGGGATAGGCTTCCGCTTCGGTGATCGCCTTCAGGAACTGGTTCTTGTCCGCGCCCATGCCGACCTGCGCCACGTAGACGTAGCCGTAGGACATGGCCATCATGCCCAGATCCTTCTTCTTGATCTTCTTGCCGGAGGCCGCGAACTTGGCGACCGCCGCGGCAGGCGTGGCCTTGGAGCTCTGTCCGCCGGTGTTGGAGTAGACTTCGGTGTCGAAGACCAGCACGTTGATGTTCTCGCCGGAGGCCAGCACGGGGTCCAGTCCGCCGGAGCCGATGTCGTAGGCCCAGCCGTCGCCGCCGAAGGCCCAGATGGAGCGCTTGGTCAGGTAGTCCTTGCGGGCGAGGATCTCGTCCACCAGTTCTCTGCCTTCGCAGGGCGCGCCGCTGTGAGCCGCTCTGGCCGCGTTGATGGCGGCGACCAGTTCTTCGCCGGCTGCTCTGGAGGCTTCGCCGTCGTCTTTGACTTCCAGCCACTTCTGCATGGCGGCCTTGACGGCGTCGCCCGGGCAGGTGGTGTTCAGCAGGGTCTTGATGTTGGCTTCGATCTTCTCGCGGATCTGGCGCACGCCGATGGCCATGCCGAGGCCGTACTCGGCGTTGTCCTCAAAGAGGGAGTTGGCCCAGGCGGGACCTCTGCCGTTGGCGTCCTTGGTGTAAGGCATGGACGGCGTGGAGGCGCCCCAGATGGAGGAGCAGCCGGTGGCGTTGGCGATCATCATGCGGTCGCCGAAGAGCTGGGTGACGACCTTGACGTAAGGCGTTTCGCCGCAGCCCGCGCAGGCGCCGGAGAATTCGAAATACGGATGGACGAACTGGCTGCCCTTGACGGTCTTCTTGTCCACTCTGTCCGCCTTGACGGGTACGCTGAGGGCGTATTCCCAGTTGGCCGCTTCTTTGAGCTGGCCTTCCAGCGGGACCATGGTGAGGGCCTTCTCCTTGGCGGGGCAGATGTCGACGCAGTTGCCGCAGCCCAGGCAGTCGAGCGGGGAGACCTGCATTCTGAACTGCAGATCCTCCAGGCCCTTGCCGATGGCCTTCTTGGTGGCGAAGCCTTCGGGCGCCGCAGCCGCTTCCGCGTCGGTCAGAAGGATCGGACGGATGGTGGAGTGCGGGCAGACGAAGGAGCACTGGTTGCACTGGATGCACTTGTCGACGTCCCATTCGGGGACCAGCACGGCTACGCCGCGCTTTTCGTAAGCGGCGGTGCCGGAGGGGAAGTGACCGTCCGCGCGGTCCGCGAAGGCGCTGACCGGGAGGCTGTCGCCTTCCTGACGGCTCATGGGAACGAGGACCTTCTCGATGAACTCGGGCAGCTGCTTGGCTTCCTTCTTCTCGTCCGCGGCGTTGGCCCAGGCAGCGGGCACGTCCACCTTGACGAGGCTCTCGATGCCGCGGTCGATGGCCGCGTAGTTCATGTTGACGACCTTCTCGCCCTTCTTGCCGTAGGACTTGACGACCGCTTCCTTCAGGTATTTCACGGCGTCGTCCAGCGGAATGACCTCCGCCAGCTTGAAGAACGCGGACTGCATGATCATGTTGATGCGGTTGCCGAGGCCGATCTCCTGGCCGATGGCGGTCGCGTTGATGATGTAGAAGTTGATGTCGTTGGCGGCCAGATAGCGCTTCATGGCCGCGGGCAGATGCTGATCCAGCTCATCCGGGCTCCAGGTGCAGTTGAGCACGAAGGTGCCGCCCTTCTTGAGGCCTTTCAGGACGTCATACTGACGGACGTAGGCCTGGTTGTGGCAGGCCACGAAGTCCGCCGTGGTGATGAGGTAGGTGGAGTGGATCTTCTCTTTGCCGAAGCGCAGATGGGAGATGGTGATGCCGCCGGACTTCTTGGAGTCGTAGGCGAAATAGCCCTGCGCGTAGAGGTCCGTCTTGTCGCCGATGATCTTGATGGCGCTCTTGTTCGCGCCGACGGTGCCGTCGGAGCCGAGGCCCCAGAACTTGCAGCGGATGGTGCCGGCCGGCTCGGTGGCAACGCCCGCGACCTCTTCCAGGGAGCTGTTGGTGACGTCGTCTACGATGCCGATGGTGAAGTGATCCTTCGGCTGGTCTTTGAAGAGGTTCTCATACACCGCGACGATCTGGCCGGGGGTGGTGTCCTTGGAGCCGAGGCCGTAGCGGCCGCCGTAGATCTCGGGCGCCTTCTCTTCGCCGTAGAACATGGCCTTGACGTCCATGTAGAGCGGATCGCCCAGCGCGCCGGGCTCCTTGGTGCGGTCCAGCACGGCGATGCGCTTTACGGTCTTGGGCAGGACGGCTCTCATGTATTCGGGGGCGAAGGGACGATAGAGGCGGACCTTCACCAGGCCGACCTTGCGGCCCTGCGCCTGCAGGAAGGGCAGCGTCTCCTCGATGGTCTCGCAGACGGAACCCATGGCCACGATGATCTCTTCGGCGTCGGGATCGCCCACGTAGTCGAAGAGGTGGTATTCTCTGCCGGTGATCTTGCTGATCTGCGCCATGTAGTCGGCTACGATGGCGGGCAGCGCTTCATAATACTTGTTTGCTGCTTCTCTGGCCTGGAAGAAGATGTCCGGGTTCTGCGCGGTGCCGCGGATGACCGGATGCTCGGGGCAGAGAGATCTGTCGCGGAAGGCCTGCACGGCGTCCATGTCGATCAGATCCTTGAAAACGCTGTAATCGATGGTCTCGATCTTCTGGATCTCGTGGGAGGTGCGGAATCCGTCGAAGAAGTGGCAGAACGGCACTCTGCCCTTGATGGCGGAAAGGTGCGCTACGCCGGCCAGGTCCATGACTTCCTGTACGGAGGCGGTGGAGAGGAAGGCGAAGCCGGTCTGTCTGGCGGCCATGACGTCGGAGTGGTCGCCGAAGATGCAGAGGGCGTGGGCCGCCAGCGTACGGGCGGTCACGTGGAAGACGGCGGGCAGCTGTTCGCCCGCGATCTTGTACATGTTGGGGATCATCAGGAGCAGGCCCTGAGAAGCCGTGTAGGTGGTGGTGAGGGCGCCGGCGGCCAGAGAGCCGTGCACGGTGCCGGAAGCGCCGCCTTCGGACTGCATCTCGCAGACTTTGACTTCCTGTCCGAAAATATTTTTCTGTCCATGGGCGGCCCAGTCGTCCACCAGCTCCGCCATGGTGGATGACGGCGTGATCGGATAGATGGCCGCAACGTCCGTGAACGCGTAGGATACGTACGCGGCAGCGGTGTTGCCGTCCATGGTCTTCATGTTTTTGCTCATAAGAAACCTCCTTACAGTTCCAGATAGCGCAACAAACGAGTACAACAAATAGCTGTCTTTTTATTATACATAAAATGACGGCCTGTGTCGACTGAAAATAGATTGAAAATTTTAATAAGTCAAATATTGCCGGAAAAAAGGAGGATGAAACGGCTCAGCGCGCCGCGCCGGCCGCGGGGCCTTCCGCCTTCGGCGGTCTTTGGCCGTAATACTGATAGTAACAGGTCTCCAGGCGGCCGTTGTAGAGCTTGCGGCGCCGGTCTGCCGGCGGCGGCGTCTCCCCGGGCGCGCAGCCGGAGCGGGCGCGGCCGAAGAGCTCCTCGAAGCGCTTGTCCGCCGTGATGAGATAGAGCGACCAGCCGGGATGCGCGCCGAAAAAGCGCCCGAGCTGCCCGTAAACGCGTTCCAGTTCGTCCAGCTCTCCGATGCGCTGGCCGTAGGGCGGATTGCAGATGACGATGCCGTGCGCTTCCGGCGCCTGAAATTCCGCGAAGGGCGCCGTCCGGAAGCGGATCCACTGGTCTACGCCGGCCTCCTCCGCGTTCGCGCGGGCCGCCGCCACGGCGGCGGGATCGATGTCGGAGGCGAGGATGCGCAGGTCCGCGTCCTGCCGGATGTCCTGAAAGGCCTTTTTCCGCTCTTCCTTCCAGAGCTCCTGCGGGATGCTGTCCCATGCTTCGGAAGCGAAGCTGCGGGAAAGTCCCGGCGCGATGTTCGCGCCCAGCATGGCAGCCTCGATGGGGATGGTGCCCGAGCCGCAGAAGGGATCCGCGAGCAGGCGGCCTTCCTTCCAGAACGAGAGCTGCACCAGCGCGGCGGCAAGGGTCTCCTTCATGGGCGCCGCGACGTCCTTCACGCGATAGCCCCGCTTGTGCAGGCCCGGACCGCTGGTGTCGATGGTCAGGGTGACCCGGTCCTTCAGCAGCGTGACCTTCACGGCGTAGAGCGCCCCGCTCTCCGGGAAGCGCTCCATGGCATAGGTCTCCTTCAGACGCTCCACGATGGCCTTCTTGACGACGGCCTGACAGTCCGGCACGCTGTGCAGCTGCGAGCGGACGGAGCTGCCGGAGACCGGGAAGCACGCGTCCGGCGGCAGGAGCTCCTCCCAGGGCAGCCCGCGGGTCTGCTGAAAGAGCTCCTCGAAGCTCCGCGCGGAAAACTCCCCAACGCAAAGCAAGACCCGGTCCGCGCTGCGGAGGCGCAGATTGGATCTTGCTACGGCGCGTTCATCGCCCAAAAACGTGATCTTGGCATCCTCGGAGCGGAGCACTTTGTATCCAAGCTGCTCCAGCTCCCGCCGCACCACTGCCTCCAGCCCGAAGGTGGCGGTGGCGATCAGATTCCATTTTGCCATGTATGTTTAAACGTATGCCTTTTTGCGTCTGGACTGGCTGGAGCTCTGCATCTTGTCCAGGGAGAGCAGCGCCTTGCCGGTGCCGAGCGCCACGCAGGCCTTGGGCTGATCCGCGATGCGGACCGGGATGCCCATCTGCTCGCTGATGCGCTTGTCGATGCCGTAGAGCAGCGCGCCGCCGCCCGTGAGGACGATGCCGCTGCAGCTGATGTCCGCCGCCAGCTCCGGAGGGGTGACCTCCAGCACTCTGTGCGCCGTGGCGCAGATGACCTCCAGGGGATCCTCCAGCGCTTCCATCATCTCTACGGAGGTGATCTCCACGGACTTCGGCAGGCCGGTGACGAGGTCTCTGCCGCGGCATTCCTGGGTGAGGATCTCGTCTCTGGGATAGGCCGTTCCGATGCTGATCTTCATGGCCTCCGCGGTCCGCTCGCCGATGTAGAGCTTGTGGTGCTTGCGCATATAGCGGATGATGGCGTCGTCGAACTTGTCTCCGGCCATCTTCACCGAGGCGCTCGCCACGATGCCGCCCAGCGAGATGACCGCCACGTCCGTGGTGCCGCCGCCGATGTCGATGACCATGCAGCCGTCCGGCTGATAGATGTCCAGACCGGCGCCGATGGCGGCCGCGACGGGCTCTTCCATGAGGAAGACCTCCTTGCCGCCGGCCTCCTCCGCGGCCTCCTGCACGGCCCGCTTCTCCACTTCCGTGACGCCGGAGGGGACGCAGACCATGATCTTCAGCTTGAAGAACTTGCTGCTGCCGCAGGTCTTGCGGATGAAATACTTGAGCATGCGCTCGGTGATGTCGTAGTCCGAGATGACGCCGTCCTTCAGCGGACGGACCGCCACGATGTTGGACGGGGTGCGCCCGAGCATCTGCCGAGCCTCCGCGCCCACCGCGAGGATCTCCTCGGTGTCTCTGTTGAGCGCCACCACGGAGGGCTCGTCCAGGACCACGCCCTTTCCTTTTACATAGACCAGCACGTTCGCCGTGCCCAGGTCGATTCCCACTTCACTGGTCAGTGCCAATTTCGTCACTCCTTAACAATTGATCTCTAATGCCCGCTCCCCTGCGGTCCGATGCTTCGGCCGCGCCGCGGC
>JAEELK010000233.1 GCA_016282655.1 Bacillota bacterium
ACCAAACTGCACCAAACTGAACGAAATGTGAGGAAAGAACGAATGAAACGATGGATGGGCATCCTTTTGGCGCTTGCGCTGATGGGAGCGCTGTGCGCCTGCGGGAAAGCGGCGCCGAAGGAAGACGCCGGGGAGGACGGACCTGTGATCCTGAAGGAAGCCGACGACAATATGATCAACACCTATACGCTGCTTGCCGTGAACCCGGACGCGCCCTTCGCGGATGCGGACGGCAGGCGCGTGGAGGACGTTTCGCTCAATACGGCCGGCGCCGCGGCGCTGATCAACTGGCTGCTGAGCGAGGAGGGCGAAGCGGCCGCGGCAGCTTACGGCTACGCCGACTACGGCGAATATCTCTTTTATCTGCTGGACGGACGCCCCGTTTCCACGGCGGAGATCCCGTCCGCGACGGACGAGACGCGCCGCATCCGCCTGTCCACTACGACCTCGGTCAACGATTCCGGTCTGCTCGGCTGTCTGCTGCCGATGTTTGAGGAGAAGTACGGCTACGAGACGGAGGTCTTCTCCGCCGGAACCGGCAAGGCCATCGCCAACGCAAAGATGGGCAACGCGGACCTGATCCTGGTGCACGCGAAGAAGCAGGAGGAGGCCTTCGTGGCGGACGGTTTCGCATATGTGCTCCCCGGAATGGAGAGCGAGCGCATGAGCTATATGTACAATTATTTCGTCCTCTGCGGTCCCGCCTCCGATCCCGCGGGCGTCAAGGACGCGCCGGACGTTCTGCAGGCGTTTCAGCGGATCGCGGACGGAAAACACGCCTTCATTTCCAGAGGCGACGGCTCCGGCACCCACACGAAGGAGCTGTCCCTGTGGCCGGCGGAGCTCGGAATCAGCGCGGAGGCCGACAGCTTCAAGGCATTTACGGACTGGTATATTTCCGCGAATGCCGGCATGGCTGCCTGTCTCACGATGGCCAGAGAAAAGCACGCCTATATCCTGACGGACAAGGCGACCTTTCTGACCTTCCGGGCTAACGGCGGCGCGCTGTGAGCTGTTCGGGTTTATGAGCAGCGCGCTGGAAACCGCATTCCGGCTGATCCTCAGCGGCAACCGGGAATTGCTGAATATTCTGTTCACCACGGCCAGAGTGAGCCTGACGAGTTCCCTGGCCGCGCTGCTGCTCGGCGTCCCGCTCGGCCTCTGGCTCGGCTGCGCCCGCTTCCCGGGGCGCAATGTGCTGGTCGTCCTCAACCGGACGCTGATGGGGCTGCCGCCGGTGATCTGCGGGCTGCTGTTTTATCTGCTCTTCTCCGGCGTCGGTCCGTTCCGGCACTGGAAGCTGATCTTTACGGTCTCCGCGATGATCCTGGCGCAGATCGTGCTCATCACGCCGATCGTCACGGGAACGATGGAGACCTTCGCGCGGGAGATCGCACAGCCGCTCCGGGAGACTGCGCGAGGGCTCAGACTTCCGCCGCCGCGCCGCTTTCTGCTGCTGCTCAACGAGAGCGTGCAGACGATCATTACGGTTTATCTGCTGGCATTTGCAAGAGCCATCGCGGAGGTCGGCGCCGTGTCCATGGTGGGCGGCGCCATCGCGTGGAAGACCAACGTGATGACCACCGCCATCATGCAGTATACCAACATGGGCAATTTCAGCATGGGGATCGCGCTGGGGCTGATCCTTCTGACGGCCTCTCTTCTCATCAATCTTCTGCTGACCGTACTGCAAAGGAGGCTGGACCGTTGAAGACAGCCGCCTTTACGAAAACTTATGCCGACGGCTTCTGCCTCCGCATGCCGCCGCTGGAACTGCCGACCGGACAGATCACCGCTGTCGTCGGCGCAAACGGCAGCGGGAAATCCAGCCTGGCCAGAGTGCTGGCGGGGATCGAGCGGACGGATCGCGGAACCCGGCCGCTGGACGCGGACGCGCCCGGCTTCCTGCCGCAGCACCCCTTTGCCTTTCGTATGCGCGTCCGGCAGAACGTCCTGCTCGGCGGGACAGATCCGGCGCGCTTCGCGGAGCTGACGGAGACGCTGGGACTGGAGGGGCTTCTGGAGCGCCGTGCAAAGCGCCTGAGCGGCGGAGAAAACGCGAAAATGGCGTTGGCACGGCTGCTGATGGGCAGCTATCCGCTTCTGATCCTGGACGAGCCGACCGCGGCGATGGACGAGGAATCCACCCTCGCGGCGGAAGACCTCCTGCGCCGGCGCTGCGCGGAGGAGAACAGCGCCGTTTTGCTGATCACCCATTCGCTCAGCCAGGTGCGGCGCGCGGCGGACCGGCTGCTTTTCCTCGCGGACGGCCGCCTGGTCGAAGAAGGGTGCGCGGACAGGCTGATGACCGCGCCGGAGAGCGCGGAGCTGCAGCGCTTCCTGCAATTCTACCGTATCTGACAGGAAGCGCTTGCCAGCGGAACAAACTGCGTATATACTGATTGCAGCAACATAGAAATCCTGCGGAAGGACGGAGGACGCCGACATGAGCAGCGTACAGATTCATGTGGAAAAGGACTATGAGATCGGGAAGGTGGACCCGCGCCTGTTCAGCTCTTTCGCGGAGCATCTTGGCCGCTGCATCTACAGCGGGCTCTATGAGCCGGGGCATCCGCTGGCGGACGAGAACGGCTTCCGTACCGATGTGCTGGAGCTCATCCGGGAGCTGAACATTTCCCACATCCGCTATCCCGGCGGAAACTTCCTCTCCGGCTATGACTGGAAGGACGGGATTGGCCCGAAGAACGAGCGGCCCCGCCGTCTGGACCTGGCCTGGAGGAGCATCGAGAGCAACCAGTTCGGCATCGACGAATTCTGCAACTGGAGCAGGCAAGCCGGGACGCCGATCATGGCGGGCGTCAACATGGGGACCGGCACGCCGAAGGACGCTGCGGAGATGGTGGAATACTGCAACCATCCCGGCGGCACGTACTGGTCGGATCTCCGGATCAAAAACGGGATTCGGGAACCGATGGACATTCGCCTCTGGTGCATCGGCAATGAGATGGACGGCCCCTGGCAGATCTGCCATC
>JAEELK010000234.1 GCA_016282655.1 Bacillota bacterium
CGCCGCGAAGGTCCCCAACTGGTATCTGGACATGAGCATGATCATGTCCTACTGGGGCGGCAAGAAGAGAGTCTATCATCACACCGCGCCCATCAACATGCTCTACGGCTTCTATCAGGCGCTGTTCAACATCTATGAAGAGGGCATGGAGAACGCCTTCGCGCGCCATCAGGCCGCGCATGAGGCGCTGCTTGCCGGCATGAAAGAGATCGGCTGGGAGATGCTCGTCAAAGAAGGCTATCGCCTGCCCATGCTGAACGCGCTGACCGTGCCGGAAGGCATCGACGAAGCGGCCGTGCGCGCCCGCCTCCTGAACGAATACGGCATCGAGATCAGCAGCGGCCTCGGCGCGCTCAACGGAAAGATCGTCCGCGTCGGCCTCATGGGCTACAACGCCAAGCTCGAGAGCGTCGATCGCCTGGTGGCGGCGATGAAGGAGATCCTGGCCTAAACATCTCCGAAAAGCCCTTGCGCGCCGCGGCGGCGATTGACAAAGTACCCCGCCCGCGTGTAAAATCGATACGAGTAAGATTGCCAAACCGTTCTGGCGCGGCAGGAAAGGAGACCCGAAAATGAAGCACATCGAGACCCTCGAAAGCAGAGATCTGAACAAGAGCCTGCAGAACGGCGGCTGCGGCGAGTGCCAGACTTCCTGCCAGAGCGCCTGCAAGACCAGCTGCGGCATTGCCAACCAGCAGTGCGAGCAGAAAGAGGACTAGACGGTTCCAATCGCGCCGGGATGCTGCAAGGCGTCCCGGCGTTTTTGTTCGGAAGAGAAAAAAGATGATCCATCGATTTACAGTAAACGGATACCGGATCGTGCTGGACGTGATGAGCGCCTCCGTCCACGTGGTGGACGCGCTCGCGTACGAGGCCATCGGTCTGCTGGAGGAAGGAAAGAGCCGGGAGGAGACTGCCGTGATCCTCGCGCGGCAGTTCGCGGGCACGCCGGAAGGGGCGCCGGAGGAGATCGAAGGCTGTCTGGATGCCATCGCGCAGCTGCAGGCGGCGGGGAAGCTCTTCTCGGAGGACCTCTGCCGGGAAAAAGCGCTCGCCCTGCTGGAGCGCAAGACGGTGCTGAAGGCGCTCTGCCTGCACGTGGCGCATACCTGCAACCTGAACTGCGAATACTGCTTCGCGGCCCAGGGCAAGTTCCACGGCAGGAGCGGGCTCATGTCCCTGGAGACCGCGAAGCGGGCCATCGACTTTCTGGTGGAGCAGTCCGGCAGCCGCCGCAATCTGGAAGTGGACTTCTTCGGCGGAGAGCCGCTGATGAATTTCCAGGTCTGCAAAGACACGGTGGCCTATGCGCGCAGCATCGAAAAAGAAAAGGGAAAAAATTTCCGCTTTACGCTCACGACCAACGGCATCGCGCGGAACGAGGAAGTGATCGACTGGGCGAACCGGGAGTGCTACAACGTGGTGCTCAGCCTGGACGGCCGGCCGGAGACGAACGACCGCTTCCGCAAGGACGCGGCCGGCCGGGGCAGCTACGAGCGGATCGTGCCGAAGTTCCGGCAGTTGGTGGAGGCCCGCGGCGGAACAGGATACTACATCCGCGGCACCTTCACGCATTTCAATCCGGCCTTCACGGAAGACCTCTTCCACATGGCGGACGAGCTCGGCTTCCGGGAGCTCTCCATGGAGCCCGTGGTCGCGGCGGCGGATTCCCCCTCGGCGCTCACGGAGGCGGACATGGAGACCGTCTGCCGCCAGTACGAGCTGCTTGCGGCGGAGATGCTGCGGCGCGAAGAGGCCGGAGAGCCCATCACTTTCTACCATTACATGCTGGACTTAAAGCACGGTCCCTGCATCTACAAGCGGATCTCCGGCTGCGGCTGCGGAACGGAGTATATGGCCGTAACCCCCTGGGGAGACCTCTATCCCTGCCACCAGTTCGTGGGGGAGGAGGCCTACCGCCTGGGCGACGTCTGGAAGGGCGTGGAGAACGAGGCGCTGCGCGAGCGCTTCAAGCGCTGCAACGTCTATGCCAAGCCGGACTGCGCGGACTGCTGGGCGCGGATCTTCTGCGCGGGCGGCTGCGCCGCGAACGCCATGCACGCATCCGGGAGCATCGAAGGCATATATGAGCCGGGCTGCCGGCTCTTCCGGAAGCGCCTGGAATGCGCCCTCATGCTGAAGGCCGCGGAAGCGGCGCTCGGTCTGCCCGGCGCGGCCTTCGAAGACGCAGCCTGCGCCGCGTGCGAATAAAAAAAGACCCTGTAATGTTCCCTCCGCCTTTGCGTCTATTGGGGTGAAGCACTTTCGTGCTGCGGATCGGAAAGGAGACTCTCACCATGAAACATAAGTCTGCAAGTTCTGCACTCGTCATCTTCCTGGCCCTCCTGCTGCTCTGCTTCGGGCTCTGTTCCCTGGTCTATGCCGGGGACCTGCGCGAAGCGGCCATCGCCAGACTGCATCAGATGCAGCCCTACAGCGGCACGCTCGCGTCGGAAGCCAAGGACTATACGGAGGTCTACGCGGCGCTGCAGAAGGTCTACAGCGCGCATCGCTACGTGGTCGACCTCAAGAGCGCGGACGGCGCGTTCGCGGTGGAGGAATCCGCGGAGGCCGCAGAAGCGCCTTCGGCCTCGTTTAACAGCGCGGCGGATGCCGGCATGGGAGCCGGCGGAGACGATGAGTATTCCGGCACCAACGTGCAGGTGGAAGGCATCGACGAAGGCGACATCGTCAAGACGGACGGAAAGTACATCTACTATCTGCGCGGCGGCGAGCTGCTCATCCTCGAAGCCGACGGTCCGGACACCCGCGAAGTCAGCAAGCTGATCCTCGCTTCCGAAGAGGACGGCACTTCCATCTCCCCGCAGGATCTGATCCTCAGCGGAGACCGTCTGGCGGTCCTGGGGCACCGCTACAGCTACGGCAGCTTCCTGCCGAACGACGGCAAGGTCCGGACGCTCGGCTATTTCCGCGGCGACAACGAGTGCGTGCTGGTCTATCTCTACGACATCAGCGACCCGGCGCATCCGAAGAAGCTGGGCGAATTCGCGCAGGACGGCTACCTCAACGCCTCCCGCTGCATGGACGGCGTGCTCTATCTGATCAGCAACTACTGGTTCTGGAACGAGCCGCTGCTGGAGGACGCCTACACCTACGTGCCCTGCGTCTATGAAAACGGCAAGGCGGAGCTCGTGCCGGCGGCCTCCATCTGCATCCCGGAGGAGCCGGAGAACAGCAGCTACGTGGTGATCAGCAGCGTGGACCTGCAGGACGGCCGCCGGGTGGACAGCGCCTCCCTGCTGGGCCGCAGCGGTACCGTCTACATGAGCCCGAACAACATTTATCTTTGCGAGAGCAGATACCGCAGCGAGCAGAGCGAACCCTACCAGAAGGACCAGTATACCGTGGTCGACTATGCCGAGCGGCAGACGCAGGAGATCTATCGCTACGCGGTGGAGGACGGCGCGCTGGATCTGCAGGCCAGCACCGCGCTGGACGGCAGCCTGCTGAATCAGTTCTCGCTGGACGAAAAGGACGGCTATCTGCGCCTGGTCATGAGCCAGAACGGCTGGAGCTATTCGATCTACACGGACAGCAAATATCACTTCGACAACTACGTCTCTAACGACGATACGCCTTCCTCCAACGGCCTCTACGTGCTGGATCAGGATCTGGAGCTGGTCGGCAAGGTGGACGATCTGGCCAAGGGCGAGCGGGTCTACTCCGTGCGCTTCCTGGGCGACACCGCCTACTTCGTCACCTTCCGCGAGACGGATCCGCTCTTCGTGGCGGACCTGAGCGACCCCGCGGCGCCGAAGATCACCGGCAGCGTCAAGCTGCCCGGCTTCTCCCAGTATCTCCATCCCTTCGGCAGCGGCCTGCTCTTCGGCTTCGGCCGCGACGCGGACGAGGAGAACGGCTGGGCGGAAGGCCTGAAGCTCACCATGTTCAACGTGGCGGATCCCGCGGCGCCGAAGGAGCTCTGCAGCAGCGTGCTGGAGGACGAGTATTACTCCGAGGCCCTCTACGATCATCACGCGATCCTGGTCTCTGCCGAGCGCGATCTGATCGGCTTTTCCGCGGGCGAAAAGTTCTATGTCTACAGCTTTGACGCCTCGAAGGGCTTCCGGCTGCTGGGCAGCTTTGAGACGGGAAGCTGGTGCTACGGCGACCGCAGCCTTTACATCGGAAACTACTTCTATCTCTGCAACGAATCGGCGGTCACGGTGGTGGATCTGGGCAGCTTCACGCCCGTCAGCCGGGTGGAACTGCCGTACGGGTAAAGCGGTCTCGGCCGGGTCCTGCC
>JAEELK010000235.1 GCA_016282655.1 Bacillota bacterium
AAGGACAAGAGAGACGAGCTCATGAAGCGCTTCATCGATCTTGCCAGAGAGAACAAGGTGCTCCGCGATAAGGTGGAAGCGCAGATCAACGAGGTCTACGCCGGCTTCACCATCGCCAACGCGGTCATGTCCAAGGAAGTGTTGGAAGAAGCCCTGATGTACCCGAAGCAGAGCGTCGAAGTCGACGTGACCTACGAGAACATCATGTCGGTAGACGTTCCCGTGCTGGACTTCCGCTACAAGAGCGTAGACAATGCAGACATCTATCCCTACGGCTTCGCCAACACCTCCGGCGAACTGGACGGCGCCATCAAGGCTCTGTCCACGGTCTTCCCGACCATGCTGGAGCTGGCTGCCATGGAGAAGAAAACGGCCCTGCTGGCCGTGGAGATCGAGAAGACCAGACGCCGCGTCAACGCGCTGGAATACGTCAAGATCCCGCAGCTGCAGGAGACCATCCGCTACATCAGGATGAAGCTGGAAGAAAACGAAAGAGGAAACACCACGCGCCTGATGAAGGTCAAGTCCATGATCGCCGAACAGGCCATCGTGGAAAAACGCGCCAAGAACGAAGCGGCCATCCGCGAGTACATGGCGACGGAAGGCAACTAAGGTCTGCTCACGCAGGATAATAGCCAAAGAAAAAGGCTGTGCCGCAAGGCACAGCCTTTTCATTTGGATCTAAAGTCTAAGGTCTCGGCCGGGTCCTGCCGCTCGGTATCCCTCTGCGCTGCGGTGCGGGTGCTCCTCGCTTGAGGGGACCCGCCTCGCGTCACCCGGCCTGAGCTGCAGGCCTTTTCGATCGCAGGGCCTGCGGCTCGGCACCCTGCGCTCCGGTGCAGCTGCTCCTCGCGCAGGGGACCCGCCTCGCGTCCCCAGCAAAGATACAGCGTCTCCCGGGGCTCCTGCTATTCCGCGCTGACGTAGGTGCTGATGATCTTCTCTGTGACGCCATCCGCGGCCAGTTCGCCCAGCGCCTGATTCACGCGGAGCAGCAGCGCGGTGTTCGCCCCGGAGACCGCGAAGGCGTAATACTCGTCCGGCGCGCCGCTCTCCAGCCAGAGCAGCCCCTCGACCGCGGAGGCATAGCTCTTGGCGCTCTCCTTGTCCAGGATGACGGCGTCCAGCTTGTCCGTGCTCAGCGCCTGCACCGCGTTCGCCACGCTGGGATACTCCTGCGGCAGGGCCTCCGGCAGCGCCTCGGCGCAGAACTTCGCGCCGCTGCTGCCCGCCAGTACGCCCACCTTGGCGCCGGCCAGGCCGCTCGGCCCGCGGATCTCGCTTTCGATCTTGGTCAGGATCGCCTGCTGGCTCTTCAGATAACTGCCGCTGAAGACCACGTCCTCCTCATACAACGCGGCGCCGTTGAAGGTGGAGGCGCCCAGGTCCGCCTGCCCGTCGACGACGGCAGGCAGGATCTCTCCATAAGGACGATCCAGGATCTTCAGCTGCATGCCAAGCTTCTCCGCGACGCGGGAGGCGATCTCCACCTCGATGCCGGCAGGACTGCTGTCTCTGTGAAACGCGTAGGGCGGATGGCTGAGGTCGGTGGCGAGCACCAGCAGCGTGCCGTCTCCCTCCGCGTAGTCTCTCTGTTCCAGTTCTTCTTCGTAGGTGCAGGCGGAGCACACAAAAAGAAGCAGCGCGAACAGCACTGCGATCAGGATCTTCGGTCTCATGGCGCCGCCTCCTTTCTCTGTCGGTCCTGCCTCGCGGAAAGCCCCGGAGCAGAGCCTCTGCCTACAAATAAATTATACCAAATAAAAGTTCAATTGTCCCATTGATTCCATAAATCCCCGGGCAAAAAAGGACGCCTCTGCGGCAGGGGCGCTCCGGGCCTTTTCTTTCTTCCCGTATTCTTAAGAAAGTCTTTCTCCCGTCACGCTTTTGTGCTAAAATAGTTTATCAATTAGATGACCCGTTCTTATCTAAAAAGGAGAACAAAGTATGAAACGCATCATTTCGCTCCTTCTGGTCCTCTGCCTGGTCCTCTCCTGCGGCGCCGCAGTCTTCGCGGAAGGCATCGGCGTCACCATCGACGGCACCGCGGTGGAATGGACGGACGTGGAGCCCTTCATCGATTCCAACAACCGCACCCTCTGCCCGCTGCGCGCGGTCGGCGAGGCGCTCGGCCTCACGGTAGACTGGGACAACGACGCCCGCGAAGCCATCTTCATCCGCACGGAGGAAAAAGGCAGCGTCATCACAAAGCTGGAGGACGGCACCGAGGTCTACGTCAGCGAGACCCGTCTGGTCTTCCCCATCGACTCCAGCACCGCGCAGGGCTACGTGCTCTTCAAATACTGCGCGGACGATAGCGACTACCTGACGGTCAACGTGCCCGTCGCCATGGACACCGCCGCCATCATCTCCAATTCCCGCACCTACGCGCCGGTCCGCTATCTGGCGGAATCCTTCGGCTATCTGGTCGACTGGGATGCCGAGACCCGCACCGTGCTCATCCTGAGCCAGAGCGAAGGCGAAGAGGAGGCCCCCGCGGCGCAGTAAGCCGCGCCCGACAGGCCTTTCCAACGAACAGGAAGACCGCGCAGGACTCTGCGCGGTCTTTTGTTGTCTCGGGATCACGTGCGGCGCGCCGCTCAGCGGATCAGTGCCTCAAAGGCGAGCAGCACGGCCAGAAAGCCGAAGTTCCAGAGCGAAAAGCAGAGCAGATAGCGCCCCGGCTTCGCGCCCTTGTGCGCGGTGTAGAACTTGAAGGAGATCAGGCTCGCGAGCGAGGCGACCAGCGTGCCCAGGCCGCCCAGATCCACGCCCAGCAGCAGCCCCCGCGCGTCCCGGGTAAACGGCGCGAGCATCACCGCGCTCGGCACGTTGCTGATGAACTGCGAGAGCAGCGCCGAGATCCAGAGCGTGCGGCCGGCCATGGCCTCGGAGAGCCAGGCGCGGAGCTGCGGGAGCTGTTCCAGATTGCCGACCAGCACGAAGAAGGCCACAAAGGTCAGAAGCAGGAAATAGTCCACCCGCGCCAGGATGCCGCGGTCCGTCAGGAGCAGGACCGCAAGCAGCACGATCAGAAGCCCCTGCCAGGGCAGCAGGCGCAGCACCGTGAGGACGCAGAGCAGAAAGAGAACGCCGAATTTGATGAGAGAAGGCTTCTCCAGCTTCGGCAGCGGCTCCTCCGTCTCCACCCGCAGCGCTTCCTCGCGGCTGCAGAGCACACAGAGCATCAGCAGCCCGAGGCTCAGCAGGGCGGGCGGCAGCAGCAGGACAAAGAACTCGCCGATGTCCATCTGATAATAGGTGTAGAGAAAGAGATTCTGCGGGTTTCCGATGGGCGTTACCATGCTGCCCAGGTTTGCCGCCATGGTCTCCAGCGTGATCACGAAGATCAGGTGCTCCTCCCGGTCCTCCGCGAGCAGCCCCAGCGTGAAGGGCACGAAGGTGATGAGGGCCACGTCGTTGGTGATGAACATGGAAAAGAAAAAACAGAGCAGCACCAGCAGGGCGGCGAGCTTGCGGCTGCTCTTCACGTGCCGCAGCAGCTCGGCCGAGACCAGGCGGAAGAGCCCGGAACG
>JAEELK010000236.1 GCA_016282655.1 Bacillota bacterium
AGCGCGGCGATGAGCACGGTGATCAGCGTCTCCGCGATGGTCTCGCCCAGCCTGCTTTTCAGTTTCTTCATGATCTGCCTCCCAGAGTGCTGAGCTCTGTTTTGTTCCAGCGGTAATAGGTCACGCTGGTCGTGATCGTCTTGTGCTCTTCTTCGATCTCCTGCGTGCTGATGATCGGCATGGGCGTGGAGGGGATCCACGCGCTCAGGTAGACGACCTGCTCTCCGTCCTGCTGGCGGACGGTCCCCTTGATCTTGTACGGGTCCGTGGGATCCTCGTAGCTTCCGTTCGGATTGATCTGGAAGTCGAAGACGCAGACGGTGCCGTCGCTCTGCCTGACGCGGAACTCGTGCCGGGTCTCCCCGGGGAGCGCGGCCAGGACCTGCCGCAGGGGATCGCCCAGGCTGCCGCTGGTCGCATAGCTGACGATGGTCTCCGGCTCTTCGCCTTCCACCTCGGTCGTGACGGAGGTGACCGTGACGCTGGATTCGGAGATGCACTCCGAAAGGAGCTTCGCGGCGGAGCTGACCGAGAGAGATTCTCTCTGCCGGAGCCCGTCGTCGTGCACGCGCTTGACCGCGGTGACGGAGGCGCTGAGCACGACCATGGAGATCATGGCCGCCACGAGGAAGAGGAGCAGAGCGAAGAGCACGGAAATGCCGCACTTGCTTTTCAGCTTACGCATCAGTTGCCGCCACCTCCCTGTGAGACCTCAGAGGGGACGAAGCTGTAGACCGCATCCTGACGGAAGAGCCAGCAGGTCTTTGGCGGCGTGTTCTTGGCGGAGGTCCAGGCCGTGCCTTTCCAGTACACGGTGTAGTCCTTGCCGTCGCCGGCGAAGGCCTGCTGCTCGCACTGCAGGCAGTGCTCATACTTCTGCCCGTAGGTGAAGCGGTGCTTGTTGTTGCCCGCGCCGTCCTCGCGCAGCGTCAGGGAGCCGATCTGATCGCGCAGATGCTTGGTCTTTCCGGCGCGTACGACCGAGAAGGCGTAGATGTTGTACTGCCCGCCGTTGAGGCTGTGGAAATCGCCGTTCCAGACCGCGTTGTCGGGCACGGAGAGGAAGACGTTGCCGACCGGCACGTTGCCGGCGTTCAGGAAGCTGCCGGAACGGAGCGTCGCGGTGGCGTTTACGATGCTGGTGTCCGAGGCGGCCACGAGGTTCTGCGTTCCCGCGGCATTGCCGCTCGAGATCACGTAGAGACCGCCGAGGTCCGCGCTGTCGAAGCTGTCGATCTGCAGATAGGCGCTGCGCGTCCAGCGCGCGTAGAGCGTGCGGTCGGCCGTGAGCGCGAAGACGCCGTCCGCCGTGTAGCCGTTGACGTTCTCCGCGCCGGCGGCGATGGAGCCGTTCGCGTTCAGGATCCGGACGCCGCCCGCGCCGGTCGAGCTGTACCAGCCGTCCAGCGTCCAGCCGCTGATCGGCGCGATGCTGTAGTCCACACTGCTGCCGACCGCCACGTCGGAGTAGACGATATCGTTTTCCGATCTTAAGGTCAGGAGCCCGTTCGAGATCCACTGGGCGTAGAGCGTCACGCTGCCGCCTTCCTCGGCGCTCAGCTGGCTGACGGAAGCCCCGTTTTCGTAGGAGTATCCGAGCCCGTCGGCCTGCGTGTTCCAGCCGGCAAACATAGTGGAGGCAGGAGGCGTAAAGGCATTCGCGGTCAGAGCCTGCGGCACGTCGTAGGTGAAGTTCTGCGCGGGCATCGAACCGCTTCCTCCGTTGGGATCGAAGTTCACGGTGTAGGTATGCGGCGTCCAGGTCGCGGTGATCACGGTGTCGGCGCTCAGGCTGACCGTTTCGCCGGCCGCCTTCAGCTCGCTGCCGACGCGCCACTTCGCGAAGGAGTAGCCGGTGCGGACAAAGGCGCAGTCCGGCAGCGTGAAGAGGCCGTTCGTGCCGGCGTCCGGCATGTAGCCTTCGCCGCCGCCCGCGTCGAAGTGCACGGTATAGCGCGAGGCCATCACGTTCTCAGCCGTGAAGGTGTATGTGGCTCCGCTCACGGGATCCTGCGCGGTGATCCTGACCGAGACAGGACCGGAGGAGGCGCCGTTGCTGCGCACGTAGACCGGCCAGAGCAGGTAGTCCCCGACGCTGATGATCTCGGAATCGGGACCGAAGTGCGCGCTGTAGGGACCTGCCGTGGTGACGGTGACGCTCTTGTTCACAAACTGCGCCAGATCGTTGTCCGAAGCTTCTCCGAAGAGATAGAGCTCCGGGCCGGCAGGCGCCTGCAGGCTGATGCTGTTGTTCACCGTTCCGGTCGCCGCGCTCTGCTGACGTTCTACCGTCTTGATGACGCCGGCGGAGTAGATGCCCAGATCGCCGGGCGTTTTGGTCGGGATGAAGATGGTCTCCGAATAGTCTTTGCCGTTATAGGCAAAGGTGAAGACGCCGGCAAGATCTCTGGTGCCGGACTCGTGCGCGGTGACGCTGAACACGTTCTTTTTGCTCTGCGGCGTCACGAGGATCTGCTCATAGACGTCTTCGTCGGCGGTCTGCAGCGTCCACACGCCTCTGGCGGTGTAGTCGATGCTGCCCGCGGAAGCGCTGAACGTGATGTTCTGCGGCTTGTCGGTGTAGAGCAGGAGGCTCGTGGGATCGCACGCGAGCTGCACGTTCGCCGTTACGGTGAGGACGAAGGATACGCCGGAATTGCTCTCCGTTATGGTGACGGAGCCGTCCGAAAGGGCCTTGATCGTCACCTGGTACGCGTTGTGCTCCGCGTCCTTCACGGGAGAGCCGATGATCTCAACGATCCCGGCGGGCTCGCAGACGAAGTCGAAGTCTTCGCTCTCGGGCGGTTTCGTGTACTTCAGCAGGAAGGTCTTCTCGGGATAATTCCGGACGGTCATATCGGAGAAGATGTCCATGGTGTCGCGGCCGTGCTCCCAGTACAGCCCGTCGAGCGGCCAGGAGCCATAGTGCACGTTGACGTACTGCGGCTCCCAGCGCGTGCTGTAGGTGTTGTCCTTCTGCGTCACGATGGTCGGGAAGGGGTAGTTCTTTCCCGTCTGGGCGGCGTTGCTCGAGAAGCTGAACATGCCGTCGACCGAGGCGCCGCTGAGGTCCTCCTTGGTCACCCAGGACCAGGGCGCAGCAGCGCCGCCGTTGAGCCGTACCGCCATGTCGTTCGCTTCCGAGCTGCCGATCTGCCGGCTCAGCTCTTCGAAGTTGCAGGCCTGCGGCACGCCCGAAATGCCGGGGTGTCCGTTCGCGGCGCCCTGCGAATACAGCAGGCGTTTGAGGCAGCCCAGATCGCCGAGCAGCATGGACTGGAACTCCGCGTCCGTGATCCACTGCTTGCCCTTGTTCGACTGGAAATAATAGCCGGGGAAGATCGCCTGGATATCGCTGTTGATGCTGTCCAGGTAATAGCAGTTGGAGATGTTGATCCTGGTATCTCTGTAGTAGCGGTCCGCCGGATTCGCGAAATAGGAGACCGCCCTGATGTTCCCGGTCAGATCGGGGAGCTTCATGTAGGTGTAGCAGTTCGAGATGTTCGCGGTGCCGTCAGGCGCGTTCGTGCGGCTCGCGCTGAAGTTCGAGATGTTGGGGGCGTAAGAGCCTCCGATGACGCCGGAAGCGTAGATGTTGATCGAGGTGCCCTGGGTGCTGGTCTCACGAATGGCGAAGCCGTTCTGGATCAGCGGCGGCTCGTTGAGCGCCGCGCCGATCACGCTGATGGTACCGCCGGTATAGCAGTTCTTCACGTAGACGGCGACGCCCTTCATCATGCTCCCCGCGGAGCCCGCGAGGCCGCCGACTCTGAGCTGGCTGCCGAACATCATGTGCCCGTATTCATAGGAGCTGTCGATGATCAGGTCGACGACGGAGGAGCAGGCCTCCAGGTTCATGCTCGCAAGGCCGATCAGGCCGCCGATGTTCGCGGTGCCCGCGCCCTGCTGGTTCGTGCTGTGATCGATCACCCGGTAGCCGGCGATCGAGCAGTTATAGACCTTGTTCGTCAGCTCGTTGGACTTATACTCGTACGCGATGCCGATCAGTCCGCCGATGAAGTAGGCGCCGGGACCCTTTTCAAAATTGAGCGTCTTGCCGCCCACGCTGACCGCGGTCTTTCCGGCGGTGTTTCGTTCGATGCGGGCCTCGCCGTCGTCGGCGAAGAGGATCACGTTCTTGATCTCCGCGCCGGCCGTGGCGCCGAAGAGACCCACGCAGTACGCCTCGGAGACGACGTTTACGTTCTGGATCTTATAGCTCTGTCCGTCATAGTTCCCTCCGAACCAGGCGTAGAGGAAGTTCGAGTATTCGCCCTTGACGCACGGCGAGGAGGTGGCCATGCCGGCGATGGGCGTGAGGATCCGGTCCGTCGTTTCCCGTACGTCGTGGCTCTGGACCCAGAAGCGCGGCGGCCTGAGGGCTTCCACATCCGCGCGGGCCTGCGTTCCGACCGTCAGCACGGTCGCGTACTGGAGATAGGGGAACTGCTTGTAGTTGAGGGCGTCCGCCTTCTTCTCCTCGCCATAGACCAGGGTGCTGCAGTTCTTCGTCGCGTAGTTCCAGTTGATGTAGCTGAACTGATCGACCGAGCGCACCTCAAAGACGTTGTTCTCGGTGCCGGGCGTTTTGGCGAAGTCCGTAAGACGCCAGTCGGAAGCCAGAAGGCCGAGAGGCGCGGAAGAGCCGGTGCGGCGCATGGCGTTGGCAAAGAAGGGCGTGAACTCATATTTGCAGCTCTGCTCGCCGCATGTCAGCGTCCAGCTGCCGAGCTGCTGCTCGCCGTTGTTGAGGTAGATATAGTCTCCGCTGTCTCCGCTGCCGGGGACGCGCGTGGTGAACGGATAGAAGGTGTAGCCGGAGATCTGGCTCTCCAGCGCCGCCTTGGCTGCCGCGTTGAAGCTGCCGGCGCCGCTGTAGGCGATGCCGGTGGAGTTCACGCTCAGCTGATCCGCGAGCTCCGTCTTCGCGTAGTAGCCGTAGCCGAAGGAGGTGATCACGCCGCCGTCGTCGTGCGCGGTGCAGAGCGTGCTGCCCGTATCGACCAGGTCCGCGTCGCCGCCGAGATAGGTGAAGTGATAGCCGTTGTTGAAGCCGTGTTCTTCGTGCTCCCAGTAGAAGAGGCCGAAGCTGCTCGACATGGCCTCGTCCATCCAGTCGCCGTAGTGGACCGGGGCTGCGGAAGCGTCCTTGAGGTAGGCCGGGAAGGGATACGCGTCGCCTCCGTCGCCGGTGTTCGGGTGATACAGGGAGTGGTAGCGGTTGGCCCGCGCGCCGGAGAGCTCCTTCAGCGCGCGCAGGGTGAGCGGTTCGCCGCTGGTGATGTCGGGGATCGAGCTGTAGTGGCGCAGGCTGTCGATGTAGCTGTAGCTGCCCTGGTCGAGGTAGTAAGCGCCCGTGACCGAGCCGCCCAGGGGCGCGAAGCCGTAGGAGCGCGCGGTCTCGCCGCTGATGACGATGGCCGTGGCGCAGTAGGAGCTGCTGATGCGGCCGTTGTTCTGACCCGCGAAGCCCGCTGCGTAAACGCTGCCGCCGCGCGATTCCGCCACCTCCAGGAAGCCGATCGCGTAGGAAGAGCTGATGGTCCCGCTCGCGCTGTTCCAGCCGACCAGTCCGCCGAGGCGGGAGTCCGCGTACACGCTGGAGAGGCGCAGGGCCGGGCAGTCCGCGGAGCAGCCGCGCACGGTGCCGGCGTTGGCGCCGACCAGTCCGCCGACGTAAAGCGTGCTGTTGGAGTAAGCGTGCAGGGTGCCGTCCGAGCCCGCGACGTAGTAGCCCGCGATGGCGCAGTTTTCGATCACGCCCGCGTTGTAGCCGGCGAGCACGCCCATATAGACCGTTTCGTTCGCTTCGGTATCCTGTCTGCGCTGCACGTAATAGTGGGCCTGCGCGGAGGGATCGTAGTTGCACGCGAGGACGACGTCGCTCACGTGAGAGCCCGCGGCCACGTATCCGAAGAGGCCGGAGTATCTTCCGGCGGTGCTGACGAAGCTGACGTCCGTGATCGTGTGGCAGCCGCCGTCGTAATCCGCCTTGAAGGGCTTCTGATCGGAGACGCCGATGGGCTCCTGCAGGCTGACCGCTTCAGAGGAACCGCTGACGTAGGAGGTGAAGCTGCTCCACTCATACAGGCGGTAGTCGAAGTCGCGCTCCTGCACGAACTTCATGCCGGCGCAGACGTCCGCGAGCCTGTCGTAGTAGAGGCTCAGGTCATAGAGATGGCGCGGTGTGCGCAGCACGATCTCGTCGCCGCTCTGCAGCGTGGGCGCGGCCGCGCCGTTCTGCGTGCGGATGACGGTCTTGGCGAAGTGCGGGTCGAACCAGAAGGTGTCGCTCCGGCCGGTGGCGTTGACGCGGATGACGACCTTCGTGTAGAAGACGCCGGTGGAAGGCGCCTTGTTGACGAGCGCCTTCGGCAGCGGATAGACGCGGTACGCGACTTCGTCGGTGCCGGTCACGCTGTAATAGGGATCCGTGGCGGGCTTGATGGTGGCCGTGTCCGAACCGACCGTGACGGTGAGCGTGTCGGGCGGCGTTTCGGCCTTGCGGTATACGATGCCGTAGCCGTCTCCGATCACGACGTCCGTGTCCTTCAGCGTGGAGTTCACGTTGGCGCCGAAGAAGCCGTAGCTGATCTTTCCCTTCGCGTCCTTGTACTTTTCGTAGTAGACGAGGGAGCCGGTCTCGAAATCCGCCTGCCAGTCGCCGTAATGCCGGCTGACGGCAAGGCGCGGGTAGGGATAAGAGGACAGGGACTGTCCCATGAGGTTGTAGGCGAAGGTGTTCGCGTTGTCCAGGACGAAGGCGGAGCCGAGCTCGTTCTTCAGGACGTCGTTCTCGTAGGAGCCGAGCGAAGCGGTGCCGGAAAGATCCCGCCCGGTGCTGTTGCCCGGCGTGAAGTAGAAGACGCGGTCCGCGTCCGCGATGGAGCGCGCGGTGCTCCAGGTCTCCTTTCCGTCGGGGACCGAGAGAGAACTGATGGTGTAAGAGTTCGCGCAGACGGAGACGCTGCCGTTGACGAGACCGCAGGCGCTCTCCTCCGCGGTCTGGAAGCCCGCGGCGTAGCAGCTCCGGATGCTGCCCGCTCTGCCGCAGACGAGCCCGCCGGTCACGGGCGCGGTGAGATAGTTGTCCGCGTAGGAGGTGCGGAGGTCCAGAGAAGCGGAAGAGGAGTTGGCGACCAGGCCGCCCGCTCTTTCGCTGCCGTCGATCACGGTCGCCGCGAAGCTGTCGCTGATCTCGAGCGAGCCGCTGACAGAGCCGACCAGGCCGCCGGCGTTCGCGCCTCTGATCCAGACGTACTTCTCGTTCCTTCCCTGGATGTCCGAGCGACCGAGATAGACCGCGCAGCCGGAGATCTCGTTGCCGCTGCCGATGACGGAGCCGACCAGGGCGCCGGCGCTGCCGGAGCCGCCGTCGACCCGCGGCGCGGCGAGCTTGACGTTCCGCAGGGAGGTCTCGCCGCTCAGGCGGGCGAAGAGCCCCGCGTCTCCGCCGCCGGACACGCTGACGTTCAGGCCGTAGATCACCATGCCGTTCCCGTCGTAGGACTTCAGATGCGCGTTGCTGATCGGCCGGAAGTTCGGGCTTCCGGAGAAGAAGTTGTTGAAATAGCCGGCATGGTACAGGTCGTACCAGTCGTCGTCCCTGTCGCTGTTGTTCAGGAAGGAGATGTCGCTGTTCTGGATCGCCGAAGAGATGGCGGTCGAGACGCCGGAAGAGGCGTCGAGGTTCTGCAGATGGCGGGCGCAGGTGATCCCGGCCTGCGAATCGCTGCTGCTGTCGGCGAAGAGGCTGTTGGTGAGCGCCTCGGCCGTGCCGGGCTCCACCAGGTGGTTGTCGCTCTGCGCCGTGACCTGGATCGTCAGGGCGGTGCCGGGGACGAGCTTGGGCAGGACGCTGCTCCCGCTGCCGAATACCCGGTCGAAGCGGCTGCCGCTCTGCAGGAGGTCGTCCAGGACCAGCTCGTAATAGAAGGTGCGGCCCAGGCGGCTGGCGGCATACGTGCGCTTCTGGCTGTTGCCCATGCCGTCGGTGAGGACGACTTCGAAGCTGATGTCGTTGATCCCGACGGGCGCCGTGCACTGGAGGAGCGCGGTGAGCGTCTCCCCGTTGCTGACGGAGATCGTCGGCTTCAGCGAGGTGGTGTCGGTGGTGGTGGAGCTGACGTCTCCGCCGTAATAGCCCACCAGGGCGCCGTCCGCGATGCGCTTGGCCTTTTCGCGCAGACCGTTGTACTTGGTCCACTGTCCGGGATATTCGCTGTTGAGGTCGCGCGTTTCACTGTAATAGACAGCATAGACGCTGCCGGTGGAGGGTTCGTATTCGATGATCCAGGAGTTGGAGAGCAGATCGGCGCTGACGGTTCCGGCGCCCATGAGCGCCTGCGCCTGGGGATCCGTCGTGAGCAGGTAGTGGAGCTCGCGGACGATGAGGTTGCCGTGCTCGTCGCGGGAGGAGACGATGTCGCTCGGGGCGTCGGGCAGGAGCTGTTCGCTCTGGCCGATGGCGTAGAGGTCCGCGTTGCCGCCGGTGCGCAGCTTGATCATCTCGTTCTGCGCGGCGAGGTAGATGGTCTCCGCCTTGGCGTCCAGCTCGGACTGCCGGAATTCCTTGCGGATCTTGGCGATGTTCGGCGCGAGCAGCGCGAAGAGGAGGATGATGATCGCGACGACGATCAGCACCTCCGCCAAAGTAAAGCCTTTTTGCCTGTTTTCGTATCTCACTTCTGTCTCTCCGAAAGGCCCTGAGGTCTGTTCTGTGGGTGCTTTGCGCGGCGCCCGGACACGACGCGCAAAAATAGTTGTGCTAATCTAATATATTACACAAATTGCTGTGAAAATTCAAGATTCCCCGCATTTTTCAGGGCAAGAAAAAACCGGCCGCAAGCGGCCGGTTTTTTTCCATCGTTAGAATGGATGCTGATGTACTGATTCCCGTGCTTAGTTCGGGAAGGAGTAGGAAGAAGGTCCTTTTACAGTGCCTTCGGAAAGGGTGACCGTCCAAGTCGCGCCATTGTCCTCGGTTTTGGCAGTGTATTTGATGGAATCGTAGGTCTTTGTGGTCGTCGCGGTACCATCGAGGAGGTAGGTGGTAACGGCTTCCGCGTAGGTGGCGCGGGCGTTGGCCTGCTCGGTGGCGATCTTCGCCTTGTCCAGGGAGTTGTTGAAGACCGGGATGGCGATGACGACCAGGATAGCGATGATCGCGACGACGATCAGGAGTTCTGCAAGGGTGAAGCCTTTCTTGTTTCTTTTCATTTTAGTTCTCCTTATTGCTTCTTAATTGCCTGCGCGTTTGGGCGCAGCGCAGGCGAAATAACAAAACTATCGACAAATAATCTTTAGCACAAAACCGTAAAAAATACAAGTGTCGTTTTTGTTACAAAACGGTGACGCTCTTTCTGCGGAGAGGGTCTACATGGCGCCGTACATGCCGAACATGGCCGAATAGATCGCGATCACGATGAAGCCGGCGATGGCGGCGAGGAAGACCAGCAGGGCGGGCTCCAGCTTGGCCAGCGCGGAGGCGATGGCGACCTCCAGCTCGGAGTCGTAGTACGTGGCGACCGTGTTCAGCGTGGATTCCATCTCGCCGGTCTCTTCGCCCACGGCGACCATGTCCACCAGGATGTCCGGCAGGAAGGCGGCTTCGCGCATGGAGGCGCCGAGGGAGCGGCCCTCTTCGAGCTTGACCGCGAGCTTGCCGGTCTCCGTGCTCATGTAGTAGTTGCTCAGGGTCCGCGCGGTGATCGAGATGGCGCGGGTGAGCGGAAGGCCGGAGGAGAGCATCATGGCGAGCGTGTTGGAGAACTCGCTGGCGGAGCCCAGCGTGGCGATGTTCCCGAGGACGGGGAGCCTCAGGCGGAGCTTCGCCATCTTCAGCTTGCCGCTCTCGGTCTTTTCGTAGAGCTTGAAAATGATGACGACGGCGATGATCAGGACCGCCAGGAAGAGCCAGTAGCGGGTGAAGAAGTTCGAGACGGCGATCAGGGCCCGCGTCACGCCCGGGAGCGAAGCGCCGTAGTTGTCGAACACGGCGGTCATCGCCGGCACGACCTTGATCATCAGCACGGCGACGACTAGCACCGCGATCACGAGCACGAAGGCGGGATAGGCCAGGGCGGAGCGTACCTTGCCGGCGGTCTTGGTCTGCTTGTCGAAGTGCTCGTACACGGTCCGGAACGCGTTGGATAGATTGCCGCTCTGCTCGCCCGCGGAGATGGTCTCGATGAACTCGCCGGGCAGGAAGTCTCCGCCCCGCTCCGCGAAGCTGGCGGAGATCGAGCGGCCGGCCTCCACGTCGCCCGCGACCTTGAGCAGCGTCTTGTTGAGCCGCTTGTCGCTGATCTTGGCGGCGATGAGCTGGACGCAGCGGGAGATGGGGATGCCGGCGCTGAGGATGATCGCGAACTGGCTGCACATCAGCAGAAAGGCTTTTTTGTTCAGCTTCTTTCCGCCGACGTCCATGTTCAGCAGGCCCTCGGCGTCCTCGCTGACGGGCTGCAGCTTGAGGATGACGCTGTAGTTCTGCTTGATGCGGTCCACCGCGTCCATCTCGTTGTAGGCCTCGATGATGCCGTTGACCTTTTCGCCGCTGCGCGATTTGGCTACGTATTTAAAAGCTTGCAAAGAAGATCGCGTCCTTTCTGGGGTGAGATGCTAGAGGGCGTTCTTTTTTATGAACTCTCTGTCGTGGGCGTATTGGGTCGCCGTGTCGCGGCTGATCTGACCCGAACGGACGAGGCGCACGAGGGCCTGGTCCATGGTCTGGCCGCCGATGGCGGAGCTCGTCGCGATGGCGTTCGCGATCTGCGGGGTGTTTCCGCCGCGGATCAGGTTGCGGATGGCGTCGGTGACGAGCATGAGCTCGCAGGCGAGGCAGCGGCCGCCGCCGATCTTCGGGACGAGCTGCTGCGTCAGGACGGCCTGCAGGCACATGGAGAGCTGCAGGCGGATCTGCGCCTGCATGGCCTCCGGAAAGACCTGCACGATGCGGTCCACCGCGTCGGAGGCGCTGCCGGTGTGCAGCGTGCCGAAGACGAGGTGGCCGGTCTCTGCGGCGGTGATGGCGGTCTCGATGGTGTCTTTGTCGCGCATCTCGCCGATCAGGATGACGTTCGGGTCCTCGCGAAGGCTGGCCCGCAGGCCCTCGGAAAAGCTTCTGGTGTCCTTTCCGACCTCGCGCTGGTTGATGGCGCAGAGGTCCGGCTTGTAGACGTACTCCACGGGGTCTTCGAGCGTCACGATATGCGCCTTGCGGTGGTGGTTGACGAAATCGATCATCGCCGCGAGGGTGGTGGATTTGCCGGAGCCGGTCTCGCCAGTGACGAGGACGATGCCTTTGTGCAGGTCCGGCAGATCGAGCGCGGCGGGGGGAAGCCCCAGCCCCGCGAGATCCGGGATCTCCTCGCGCAGCAGGCGCAGCGCCACGGA
>JAEELK010000237.1 GCA_016282655.1 Bacillota bacterium
CTGGATGAGTTCGCGAAGTGGTCCCGGAAGAACGGGTCCGACGTCATGATGACGGTGAACCTCGCGACCCGCGGCGTGCTGGAGGCGATGGACTGTGTCGAGTACTGCAACCTTCCCGGCGGGACCTACTGGTCCGACAAGCGGAAGGAGAACGGCTTCGACGCGCCCCTGAACTACAAGTACTGGTGCCTCTCCAACGAGATCGACGGCATCTGGCAGGTCGGACAGAAGCCCGCCCGCGAGTACGCTCTGCTCGCCAAGGAGGCGTCCAAGGGCATGAAGCTCGTGGACTCCGAGATCAAGACGGTGCTCGCCGGCTCCTCCTCGCCCAATCAGGCGACGTTCCCGGCCTACGATCTGGAGGCTCTGGACACTGCCTTCGAGCAGGTCGACTACATCTCCGTGCATCACTATATCGGCAATGCCGACAACGACAGCCCCAGCTTCCTCGCGCAGCCGCTCGTGACCAACCGCTATCTGGAGGACATCTCCGCTGCCATCCGCGCCATTCGCGCCAAGTACAGGACGCAGCATCAGGTCTATGTCTCCTTCGATGAGTTCAACACGTGGCACTCCATCGCGGAGGAGGCTCGCTTCAACGAGAAGTGGCGCATCGCGCCGCCTCTGCTGGAGGACATCTACACGGCTGAGGACGCGCTTGCGCTCGGCGGCATGCTGCTCGCTGTGCTCCGCCACGCGGATACCGTTCGCATCGCGTGCGTCTCCGAGCTCGTGAACTGCATCTCCCACCTGCGCACCCGCAACGGCGGCGGCGTCTGGGCGATGCCCGCGTACTATTCCTTCCTGCATTACTGCAACTACGGCCGCGGCACCGCGCTGGAAACCCGTGTCTGCTCGGACACCTACGATTCCAAGAAGTTCGCCGACGTCCCGTATCTGGACGCCCAGGCCGTCCTCGGCGACGACGGCAGCGTCACGCTCTTCGCCATCAACCGCAGCCTCGACGAGGAGCTCTCTCTCGAGACCGCTCTGCGCGGCTTCGAGGAGTATAAGGTCGACAAGCACATCGTCCTGACCGCGGACGATCCCAAGGCCACCAACACCGAGGCGGATCCCTTCAACGTCGTCCCCACCGAGGACGGCAACGCGGCGGTCGAGGATGGTGCGCTTCACGCCACGCTGAAGAAGATGTCCTGGAACGTGATCCGGCTCGTGAAGTGATCCGGAGCGATCTGACTGAGACGGGAGGCGGAGCCTTTGGGTCGTGAGGAAAAGAGAGTCCTCGCGGATATCGTGCTCGGTACCGTTCTGTTCTTCGCTGCGCTTGCGGGGGTCACGTACTTCAACTGGTACGTCCTGGCGGGCCTGCCGCTCCTCTGGCGGATGGTGCTCATGATCGTCACCTACCTCGGCATCGCGGCGGGTCCGGCGCTAATCGCGCTCATCCGGCGGGACAAAGCGGAGACGTTCGGATTCGTCAGGGGAGGCGAACTCAGGCAGATCCTTCTGGGTGCGGCCATCGGTATCGGGATGTCTCTCGTCCTGACGCTGCCGGCCCATCTCGCGGGCCTCGGAAGCTGGGTGGACAACGGGAAACGCTATACGCTCTGGTGGCAGTTCCTCTACGAGCTCGTCTACTGCGTGGGAGCGGTGGGCCTTGCGGAGGAGTTCGTCTTCCGTGGTTTCCTCTACGGGAAACTTCGCGCGCTGAGCAGGTCCGAAGCCCTGCCGGTCGCGGTCTCCTCCGTCTTCTTCGGGCTCTTCCACTTTCTCACCGGAGCGTGGATCCAGATGATCGTCACGGCGCTGCTGGGCGTGCTCTTCTGCGAGCTCCGGCTGCGGATCCGGGGCTGCACCACGCTCTCGCTCATCTTCGCCCACGGGGTGTACGATCTTCTCATCACGGTGTGGGCTTCGCTTCTTCTATAATTATCATCTTATCGTCATGGAACCGCGCGAAAGCGCGACGGGACGGCCGCGGCGAAGGAGCCGCGGCCTGTCCTTTGCCGGGAGGCCGGCAAAGTCAGAACAAGGGAGTTTTTTGTAAACATGGACAGGATTCGTATGGTATTCAAGGAGGATTCCGCCTACAGGCCCTTCTTCCTTTCACTGGTGCTGCTGGGCCTCGCTTACGGTCTCTACAAGGGCATCATCGACAACTATCTCGCGGAGATCGTCGCCATGGGCGAGTTCGAGCGCGGCGTGGTGGAGTTCTTCCGGGAACTGCCCGGCCTCGCGCTGGTGCTCATCCTCGCGGCGTTCTACATGTTCTCAGCGGAGGCCATCTACAAAATCGGCGCCGTGATACTGCTCATCGGCTCGGTGATGCTGGCGGTCGTGCCCTCCACGGCCGTGATGGTCACTTTCGCCATCTGCGTCCACTCTCTCGGCGAGCACATCCAGCTCGGCATGCGCAACACGCTCTCGCTGGAGTACTCCAACCCGGGATTCGGAGGACAGTCGCTGGGACTTCAGAACTCCGTGTATCAGATCGGGACGCTCGCGGGCTTCCTCGTCATCATCGTGTCCTTCCTCTTCCTCTCCGGCGAGAGGTCTTTCCGGGCCTTCTTCATCGTGTGCGCCGTCATCACGGCTGTGGCCGCCTTCGCTTCCTTCCGCATCACCGGCCACAGTGAGACGGACTCGACCAAGCGCCGGTTCTACTTCCGGAAGAAGTACTTCAAGTACTACATGCTGGAGGTCTTTTACGGCGCCCGCAAGCAGGTGTTCTTCACCTTCGGCCCCTATGTGCTCATCCTCTTCTACGGCGCCAGCACCGCGGTGATCAGCCTGCTCTTCGCCATCTCCGCCATAGCGGCGTTCTTCGCGTCCCCTGTGGTGGGCAGGATCATCGACAAGGTTGGCTACAAGATCGTTATGATCTCGGATACCCTCATCCTTGTCATCGTCTGCTTCTTCTACGGGTTCGCGCACCACATCTTCCCGATGCACGTCGCGTTCATCGTCTGCTGCCTCAACTATATCCTGGATTCGATCATCTCCTTGGCCTCCATGGCGTCGAACGTCTATGTGCAGGACATCTCGGACAGCCCGGACGAGGTGCGCGCCACGATCTCGACCGGCGTGTCCGTCAACCATCTCCTCACCATCTTCATCGCCCTCTTCGGC
>JAEELK010000238.1 GCA_016282655.1 Bacillota bacterium
ACTACGGCGCGCTGGAGGAATTCGGCCGCAGAGATGATCACTTTGAAGAAGAAGGCGAGATCATCTCCCGCGAGACGATCGAACGCTCCATCGACGGCGGCGAAGCATACCGGATCATGCAGGACGGCAAGCCGGTCGGCGGTGTCGTGATCAGAGTGGACGGCGCGCGCGGCGATCTTGATCTGCTGTTCGTATCACCAAAAGTCCACAGCAAGGGCATCGGCTATGCGACCTGGTGCGCGGTGGAAAAGCTGCATCCGGAGGTCACTGTCTGGGAGACCGTCACGCCGTATTTTGAGAAGAGAAACATCCACTTCTACGTGAATAGCTGCGGATTTCACATCGTGGAGTTCTTCAACAGCCACCATCCCGATCCGAATGACCCGGATGCCGCGGGGCAGGCAGAGGACCAGTACCAGGACGGCATGTTCCGATTTGAGAAGATCTTGTCCGAATAGCGCCCCGGACCGCGTATCGTCCGGGACGGCGAGGAGCAGGGCGAAAAGGCAAAACGGCCTTTTCGCCCTGCTTTTTTATGCCGGAAAACAGAACGCGTTTTTTGCGGAGCGCTCTTGATTTTTCTCTCTGGAGGAGGTAATATTATAACGTAGTTAGCAGAGGCTAACCAAAAAGCCCGGTGACGGAGGCGAATAAGATGGTCTGGGGGCTTCTCATCCCTTTTATCGGTACAGCCGGCGGCGCGGCCTGTGTGTTCTTTTTGAAAAAGGACCTCAGGGCCGGCGTGCAGCGCGCGCTGAGCGGCTTTGCGGCAGGCGTGATGGTGGCCGCGTCCATCTGGAGCCTGATCGTTCCCGCGATCGAGCAATCCGCGGAGATGGGCAGATGGGCCTTTCTTCCGGCCTTTCTCGGCTTCTGGCTGGGCGTGCTGTTCCTTCTGCTGCTGGATCGCGTGATCCCGCATCTGCACCGAAGCATCGACCTGGCTGATCAGGTGGAGGGGACGAAAGCGAAGCGCAGCCGGACCATGATGATGGTCCTCGCCGTAACGCTTCACAACATTCCGGAAGGGATGGCGGTGGGCGTCGTCTATGCCGGGCTGCTCTCCGGCTCGGCCAATATCACCGCGGGCGCCGCGCTGGCGCTGTCGCTGGGGATCGCGATCCAGAACTTTCCGGAAGGCGCGATCATCTCCATGCCGCTCTTCGCGGAGGGGAAAAGCAAGCCGAAGTCGTTCCTGCTGGGCGTCCTGTCCGGCGCGGTGGAGCCGATCTTCGGCGGGATCACCGTTCTGATCGCCAGTCTGGTCGTTCCGGCAATGCCTTATTTTCTATCCTTCGCGGCAGGCGCCATGCTGTACGTGGTCGTGGAGGAGCTGATCCCGGAAATGTCTTCGGGCCGGCATTCCAACATCGGCGTCCTCTTCTTCGCCGTCGGATTCAGCCTGATGATGGCGCTGGACGTGGCGCTGGGATGATGCGCCGCTGAGAAAGGTGGGAACGAGATGAAAGCGGATTATAAAAACTGGATGCCGAAGGGGATGGTCCTCACCGGCATGGGCGTGACCGTTCTATTTCTGATCCTCTTTGTCGTGTTTGGCCTGACGGGCGCGGCGAGCGGGAGACTGAAGACGATCCTCTTCTTCGTCTTCCTGATCGCCTCGATCGTCGGGCTCTGTGTTTCGGCCTGGATGCTCTTCCTCTTCCGCGCTTTTTCGTACGACGGCAAGCGGCAGCTGTCAAGGCAGATCATTGAGGGGATCGCGGAATACGTGAAGCTGCCGGATGGAGGAAAGGGCCTGGACGTGGGCTGCGGAAGCGGCGCGCTGACCATCGCCTGCGCCAAACGGAACGCGGAGGCTTCGCTTCTCGGGATCGACCGCTGGGGCAAGGAGTACGCTTCTTTCAACAAACTGTTGTGCGAGCGCAACGCCAAAGCCGAAGGCGTCAGCAACGTGACCTTCCGCCAGGGCGACGCCACGCGCCTTGATCTTTCTGACGAGAGCTTCGATGCGGTGACGAGCAACTATGTCTATCACAACATCCCCGGAGACCGGAAGACCTTCCTCCTGGAAACGCTGCGCGTTCTGAAAAAGGGCGGGACCTTCGCGCTCCACGATATCTTCTCAAAGGCCAAATACGGAGATATGCAGGCGTTTGCGCAGAAGCTCCGGGATCTTGGATATGAAAGCGTCGAGCTGATCGACACGACGGACGGCAAGTTTATGACAGGCAGGGAAGCGTTCTGGATGGGCCTGTCCGGTTCGGCCTTGCTGGTCGGCAGAAAGTGAGGCGAGAAGAGTTGAGATCAAGGTTCGTATTCCGCTATGAGGATCCAAACAAGGAGGCGCGTTTATGAAGAAGAAGAAACGAAGCGATGTGGCTGTTCTGCTGGATTATGCGGGAAGTTACAAACGATTGACCTTCCTGGGCCTCGGCCTTTCCGCCGTCGCCATGATCCTCGGGATGGCTCCCTACATCTGCATCTGGCTGGTGGCGCGGGATCTGATCTCTGTGGCGCCGAACTGGACGGAAGCCTCCGGCGTCGCCCGCTACGGCTGGATGGCCTTCGGCTTTGCCGTGGCCGGGATAGCGGTCTATTTCGCCGCCCTGATGTGCACCCATCTGGCTGCGTTCCGTACGGCTTCCAACATCCGCAAACGGGGCATGGCGCATCTGATGAAAACGCCGCTCGGTTTCTTTGACGCCAATGCGTCCGGCCTGATCCGCAACCGTCTGGACGGCGCGGCCGCCGAGACGGAGAGCCTGCTTGCGCACAACCTGGCGGACATCGTCGGAAGCATCGCCATGCTGATCTCCATGATCGTCCTGATGTCCGTCTTTGACTGGCGGATGGGCGCTGCCTGCCTTCTGGCGGCAGTGGTCTCCGTGGCGGCGATGTTTGCCATGATGGGCGGAAAGAACGCGCATCTGATGGCGGAGTATCAGGCGGCGCAGGACGCGATGAGCAAAGCCGGCACCGAATACGTTCGCGGGATCCCCGTGGTCAAAGTCTTCCAGCAGACCGTGTATTCGTTCCGGGCTTTCAAACAGGCCATCGAAGACTACAGCGAAAAGGCGGAGCATTATCAGGGGGTCGTCTGCCGCGTGCCACAGTCGATCAATCTGACCTTCACGGAAGGCGCCTTCGTCTTCCTGGTTCCCGTGGCGCTGCTCCTGGCGCCCGGCGCTCTGCAAGCGGGAAACTTCGCCGGCTTCGTGACAGACTTCGCGTTCTACGCGGTGTTTTCCGCGATCGTGTCCACGGCGCTCGCCAGGGTCATGTTCGCGGCGAGCGGCATGATGCTGGCAAGCACGGCGCTCTCGCGCATCGACCGGGTGATGAGCGCCCCTGTGCTCAAGGTCACAGCGCATCCGCAGACCCCAAAGGACAACAGCGTGGCGTTCAAAGACGTCACCTTCACGTATGAGGGGTCGGAGGTCCCGGCGCTGTCTCACGTTTCGTTCCGCGTCGAACCGGGGCAGACCGTGGCTCTGGTCGGGCCGTCGGGGGGCGGCAAGACCACGGCGGCCAGCCTGATCCCGCGCTTCTGGGACGTCAG
>JAEELK010000239.1 GCA_016282655.1 Bacillota bacterium
CCGATCTCGTCCTGACGGCGGTACAGCTTGCCGATGCTGCCGGACTGGTCGTAGTCCACGGAGAAGTACTTCGCCAGATCCTGATAGATCGCCATGGCCTGTTCGGACAGCTTCTTGGACAGCGGCAGAACGGCGGCCTTGAACGGCGCCAGGAACGGGTGCAGATGCATGACGGTGCGGCTGTCGGCCTTGCCGTCCTTGCTGAGGTCTTCCTCGTCGTACGCGTCGCACAGGAACGCCAGCGCCACGCGGTCCGCGCCCAGCGAGGGCTCGATGACGTAGGGCAGATAGCGTTCGTTCGTGACCGGATCGATGTACTCCAGGTTCTGGCCGGAGACTTCCTGATGGCGTCCCAGGTCGTAGTCGGTGCGGTCCGCGATGCCCCACAGTTCGCCCCAGCCGAACGGGAACAGGTATTCGAAGTCCGTCGTCGCGCGGCTGTAGAAGGACAGTTCCTCCTTGGAGTGGTCACGCAGGCGCAGCTTGTCCATGTTCATGCCCAGATCTTCCAGGAACTTTCTGCAGTACTCTTTCCAGTACGCGAACCATTCCAGGTCCGTGCCCGGCTGGCAGAAAAACTCCAGTTCCATCTGCTCGAATTCGCGGATGCGGAAGATGAAGTTGCCCGGCGTGATCTCGTTGCGGAAGGACTTTCCGATCTGCGCGATGCCGCAGGGCACCTTTTTGCGCGAGGTGCGCTGCACGTTCTTGAAGTTGACGAAGATGCCCTGCGCGGTCTCGGGGCGCAGATAGAGCTCGGACTTGCTGTCTTCCGTGACGCCCTGGAAGGTCTTGAACATGAGGTTGAACTGCCGGATGCCGGTGAAATCTTCCTTGCCGCAGTCCGGGCACTTCACGTGGTTCTCCTGGATGAAAGCCTCCATCTGCTCGTTGCTCCAGCCGTCCACGGAGCCGCCGAGGTCCATGCCGTGCTCCGCCGCGAAGTCCTCGATGAGCTTGTCCGCACGAAAGCGGGACTTGCAGGCCTTGCAGTCCATGAGGGGATCCGAGAAGCTGCCGACGTGTCCGGAGGCCACCCAGGTCTGCGGGTTCATGAGGATGGCGGCGTCCAGGCCCACGTTGTACGGGGATTCCTGCACGAACTTCTTCCACCAGGCCTTCTTGACGTTGTTCTTGAACTCCACGCCGAGCGGGCCGTAGTCCCAGGAGTTGGCCAGGCCGCCGTAGATCTCGGAGCCCGGGAAGAGGAAGCCTCTGGCTTTGCAAAGGCTGACGAGCTTGTCCATGGTGAGTTTGCTTTCCATTTTCTGTTCTGTTTCCTTCCGAATGATTTGTTGATCTCTTTTGCCGTTCCGCCGCGGCGGAAAAACCGTTTCCGGCGCGGGTCCGGCCTATTGGCCGCGGTACTCGCAGTCGCTGTCGCAGCAGTCGCAGCTCGTGAGCCCTTTGCCGCGGTACTCGCAGTCGCTGTCGCAGTGGGCGCAGTCGCCCTCCTTGCGGTAGTCGCAGTCTCTGTCGCAGTCCGAGCAGGAATCGCAGTCCGAGTTGCAGCAGCCTTCGCAGTCCTCGCAGTGCCCGTCGCACTCGCCGCTGCCGCAGCCGCATTTCGCTTCCCCGGCTGGCGCTTCCTCGCCTTCGTCTCCGTAGCCGCAGCCGAAGCCGTCGGCGCTGTCCGGATCCATGTCCAGATCCAGATCGAAGTCCGCCCTGGCTTTCGCGATGCCCTCGCCCGCCTTTTCCTTGACGCTCTGATAGATCTCGCCGCCCTTCACCTTGGCAGCGCCCGCGATGTCGCCGCTCTTTTCGATGACGGCGCTGAAGCCCTCTTTGGCGGAGCCGGTGATGTCCAGCACGCTGCCGTCCGTCTTGACCAGCTCGAAGGTGCATTTGGTGCCGAAGACCGCGATGAGCCCGGCCACCGCCGCCATGGGCGCGAGGACCGTGCCGACGATGCCGACGTTGAGCGGCAGGCTCACGATCTGCTCCTCGCCCTTGCGGACGATGAGTTTGGAAACGTTGCCCTTGTGCAGCGCTTCCTTGATCTTCTTCAGCAACGCGTTGACCTGCGCCTCGCTCGATTCTTCCTCGTGCAGGCTGCAGCGCTCCTCGATGTAGATGATGGCGTCGACCACGTTGCCGCCGCTCTGCTCCAGCGCTTCTTTCGCCTCTTTGTAGCTTACGCCGGTGCGGTCTTTGACCAGTTCGATGTTTTCCAATGTGATCTCGATGTCCATAAGCTGCCCCTTTCTATCTGCCCGTTTCCGGGTCCAGCAAAGCACGGCTCTTCAGCCGGCCGATATCCAGGTATGATGCCATCCAGCGGTCCAGGAGCTCCTGCAGGAGGCGGCAGGCCTCCGCGTCAAGCGCGAATCGCTGCAGGGTATCGAAGGGCTGACGTTCCAGGAACCTCAGCATATCCACTATAGCAAATCTGCCTCCGTAAAGCAATGCTTCGCTCGCTTTGGCCGCGCAGCTTTCGCAGAGCGCGCCCCCCTCCCGCAGGCTGAAGGCCGCGCGCGGATCGGGCGCGCCGCAGTGCACGCAGGCGTCCGTCTGGGGGCCGGAGCCGCTCGCGGCGACGGCCTTGGCCTGATAGGCCAGGCCGAGCGTGCGATAATCCCTTTTCCGCTGCTCCAGGGCGCTCAAAAATGCGGTCAGATCGCCAAAGAGCTGCTCCGCCGGCGCTTCCTCCGGCAGGATCTTATCCGTCAGCTCCAGGGCAAAACAGGCTTCCGCGTACTTGTCCGGATCCTGTCCGATGCCGTAGTGGCTGCGGATGACCTCCCCGCCGTCGAGATAGTAATTGTTCCGCAGCTGGCGGATCTGATAGCGCCCGTAGGTAAAGGGCTGCAGAAGAAGCGCGGACTTGCCCTTTCCCTTCTCGCTCAGACGGGTGCCCGCGCTGATCTTTCCATGTTCTTTTGTGAAGAGCAGCAGCATGCGGCGTCCTTCCAGGATCTTGATCTGCCGCAGCACCACCGCTTCCGTGTTTCCGAACACCGCTCTTCCGTTCTCCCCGCGTCCCGCCCGGAAGGGGTCTTCCCCGGGCCAATGCTCTTGCCTGATATCACTTGTCCGGCTTATAACCGAAATTGCTTATGGCCAATTCGCTGTCACGCCAGTTTTCTTTCACTTTCACGAAGAGTTCCAGGAAGACCTTGCAGCCCAGCAGGCCTTCGATCTCCATGCGCGCGGCCTTGCCGATGCCCTTCAGCTTCTTGCCTTCCTTGCCGATGATGATCCCCTTGTGCGATTTCTTTTCGCAGTAGAGGACCGCGCCGATGCGGATCAGCTTCTCCCCTTCCTCGAAGGATTCGATCTCGACCGCCACGCCGTGCGGCACCTCCTCCTGCAGGTAGAGCAGCGCCTTCTCGCGGATGATCTCGCTGACCAGGAAGCGCTCCGGATGGTCCGTGACCATGTCCGCGGGAAAGAACATGGGGCCCTCCTCCGCGGTCTGTACGAGCTTCTCCAGCAGTTCCGGCACGTGGGTACCGTCCTTGGCGGAGATGCCCAGCACCTCGCGGAAGACGCCCGTGGCTTCATATTCGTCGAACATGGCGCGGAAGGGTTCCGGATCCAGCTTGTCGATCTTGTTGATGAGCAGATAGGACGGCGTCTCCGTCTGGGCCAGCAGATCCACGATGCGCTGATTGCCTGTGCCTTCCAGGGGACTGTCCACCAGGAAGAGGATGGCGTCCACCTCCTTGATGGTGGAGAGCGCCATCTCCGTCATATATGCGCCCAGCTTGTTCCTGGGGTTGTGGATGCCCGGCGTGTCGATGAAGACCAGCTGGCAGTCCGTGTCCTTGCCCTCCGCGCGGGTGTAGATGCCGCGGATGCTGTTGCGCGTGGTCTGGGGCTTGTCGCTGGTGATGGCGATCTTCTCCCCGAGGATCTGGTTCAAAAGCGTGGATTTTCCCACGTTGGGACGGCCGATGATGCCGATGAATGCGGATCTCATGGATGCTCCTTTTCGTTAGAGGGTGAAGGTCTTCGGCAGCAGTTCGGAGAGCGGATGGCATTCCAGGTGCGCCGCGTCCGGGCCGCTGATGACGGAAAGATCCGTGCCGAACTCCGCCAGGAACTGCCGGCAGGCGCCGCAGGGCCAGGCGTCTCCTTTGGGGGACGCGACCGCGATGGCCCGGAACTTCCGTTCCCCCTCCGAGACGGCCTTCAGACAGGCGCAGCGCTCCGCGCAGATGCCGACGTTGTAGCAGGCGTTCTCCACGTTGCAGCCGGTATAGACCCTGCCGCTCTCGCCGAGCAGCGCCGCTCCCACAGGAAAGTGCGAATACGGAGAATAGCTTTGCTCCGCGGCCGCGAGCGCCGCCGCGTAAAGGCGGTGCATGTTCGCGCCGGCCGCGTCTTCTTGCTCCGGCGCGTCCTTCCGCAGGAGGCGCATGCGCTCCATCACCTCTTCTTCCACGGCGCGCATCGCCGCCTTGTCCGCCTCGTTCATGTGATCGTAGCCGAGCAGATGGAAGATGCTGTGCACGAAGAGATAGACGATCTCGCGCTCAAGGCTGTGGCCGTATTCCTCGGCCTGCTGCTTGGCCTTCTCCAGGCAGAGCACCACGTCTCCCAGCAGGATCTCTTCTTCGTCTCCGAGCGGCTGCGCGCGCAGCTCGTCCAGATCGGCGAACTGCGGAAAGGAGAGCACGTCCGTGACGCTGTCGTTCTCCCGGTATTCGCGGTTCAGACGGCGGATCTCCTCCGGCTCCACGAAGCTCAGAGAGACCGCGCAGCGCGCGGGATCCAGGCCTTCCAGGGCGGCGCAGAACGTGGCCGCGCAGAGCAGCTGCCCGCGCAGGGGCTCTTCCAGCTGATGTCCGTCTTCTTCCAGGTAAAACTTCATCTATTCTTCTCCTTCCTGCCCGCCGTTCTCCTCCGCCGGATGCGCGTGTTCGTAGGCGTCATACGCCTTGATGATGCGCCTTACGAGCGAATGGCGCACCACGTCGGCCTCCTTCAGGAAGCTGAAGGACACGCCCTCCACGTTCTGCAGGACGCGCACGGCGTCCATGAGGCCGGAGGCCTTGCCGCGCGGAAGGTCGATCTGCGTGATGTCGCCGGTGATGACCGCCTTGGAGCCGAAGCCCATGCGGGTCAGGAACATCTTCATCTGCTCTCTGGTGGTGTTCTGCGCCTCATCCAGGATGATGAAGGAATTGTCCAGCGTCCGGCCGCGCATGTAGGCGAGCGGGACCACCTCGATGGCCTCGCGCTCCTTCAGGCGGAGGGCCGCCTCACGGCCCAGGATGTCGTAAAGCGCGTCGTAGAGCGGTCTGAGATAGGGATCCACCTTCTCCTGCAGGTCGCCCGGCAGAAAGCCGAGGCGCTCCCCCGCTTCCACCGCGGGACGCGCCAGGATGATCTTCTCCACCTCTTTGTTCTTGAAGGCGTGCACGGCCATGGCCACGGCGATGTAGGTCTTTCCGGTGCCCGCCGGGCCGATGCCGAAGCTGAGGTCGTGCTCCCGGATGGCGCGCACGTAGCCGGTCTGCCCCATGGTCTTGGGGCGCAGCGGCTTGCCCTTGTACGTGAAGCAGATGACGTCCTTGTTGACGTTGCTCTCCCGATAGGAAAGGTCCTGGTCCACCAGGCTGATCACGTAGCCCACCTTCTGCTCGTCCAGCGGCTCTCCGCTGTCCACGATGGCAAAGAGCTCCCGCAGCGCGGACGCGGTCTTTTCCGCCTTTCCGCCGCCGATGAGCAGGTTGTTGTCCCGCTGCACGATGCGGCTGCCGTAGTGCGTTTCCAGCAGCTTTCGGTTGACGTCCAGGATGCCGAACACGGCTTCCACGTTCTGTCCCGCCTCGATGGGGACGCGGATCTCTTCCACGAAAAACGGCTCCAAAAAGACTCTTTCTCCTTTCTCTTGCAAGAGGGGCGCGGCGCGCCTTCGTTCGGGCAGGCGCTCCGCCGCGCGCGGGTTTGAAAAAAGAGCTGCTTTCGCGGGACGAAAACAGCTCTGTTTTTGCATGTTCGGAGATCAGGAAAGAAACTGATCCACCATTTTCTTGACCAGACCGCCGTCTGCGAGTCCTTTGACCTTCGGCATGACGGCGCCCATGAGCTTGCCCATGGCTGCCTTGCCGCCTCCGGCCGCGAGGCCCAGCTCTTCGGCTGTGCTCCGCACGATCTCCAGCAGTTTTTCTTCCGAAAGCTGCTCCGGGAGATACTCGTTCAGGATGGCGATCTCGCTGTTGTAGGACGCCAGCAGGTCTTCCCGGCCTGCCTTCTCGAAATCCGCGAGGGCATCTTTTCGCATTTTGACTTGTTTGCTGAGGATGGCCACCACGCCGGCGTCGTCGAGCTCTTCTCTGTGATCCACTTCGTATTGCTTGATCGCCGCTCTCGCAAAGCTGATGGTGTTCTTGCGGACTTCGTCCTTGGCCTTCATGGCCGCCTTGAAGTCCTCCGCCAATCTCTCTTTCAGGGTAGGCATACGCTCACCTCTATTTCAGTACGGGATTAGTACTTCTTGTTCGCCTTTTTTCTGGCTGCTTCAGACTTTTTCTTTCTCTTTACGCTGGGCTTCTCATAGTGCTCTCTCTTGCGGAGTTCGCTCATGACGCCGTCCCGAGCGCAGGAACGCTTGAATCTCTTCAGCGCGCTCTCGAGATTTTCTCCTTCTCTGACGATGACCTGTGCCATATACCTTTTCACCCCCTCCGCTTCTACATTGGAAGATGCAGTTCGAGTTTCTTTTCCTACAACGCTAAAATTATACACACATTGACCCTGCGGGGCAAGGGTTATTTTTCATCAGCCGGGCGGCCAGGTGAGTTTTCTTCTGCCGAGCACGTGCATGTGCAGATGCGGGACGCTCTGTTCGCCGTCCTCGCCGCAGTTGATGACCACGCGGTAGCCGTTCTCCAGACCCAGCAGGGGCACCAGATCCTTGACTTTTCCGAGCATGTGGCCCAGCAGGCCTTCGTCCTCCGCCTCCGTCAGCGAAGCGATGTGCTTCTTGGGGACCATGAGCACGTGGACCGGCGCCTGCGGATTGACGTCGTGGAAGATCGCCATCTGTTCGTCCTCATAGACCATGTTGGTCGGGATCTCTCCGTTCGCGATCTTGCAGAAAATGCAGTCAGACATCTCGTTTCCTCCTTTCGATGCGATCGTTTCTATGGTACCACGGCCCGCGGCGCTTGGCAAACGTCCTTTTCCGCCCGCGCGGCGCGCCGTGCCGCCGTGTGCGCTAAGCGCTCTTTCTCCGCGGATGCGGCCAGACAACCG
>JAEELK010000240.1 GCA_016282655.1 Bacillota bacterium
CGGCGCCCAGTGCATGGACTCCCGCACGGGCTTCAACGTACCCAGCAACGAATGGTATCAGCTGATCTGGGAGTTCCAGATGCACGACCGCGACGCGGTCCGGGAGCTGGTGCTGGCCCACGATCCCCAGGGCACGCTGCCCGAGGACGACGACCGCTATGACCTCTACTTCTCCGACCTGCGGGTCGAGGTGGTGGAGCCGGACTACGTCGAGGGCTGGCAGCTGGGCGACCGCATCGCCTACAGCCAGAGCGGCTATCTGAACGACGCTCCGAAGAAAGCCGCCACCCAGAACGCCGAGGGCTGCGACTTCTGCATCCGGGACGCCGCCACCGGCAAGGTCGTCTTCACGGCGCCGACCAAAACGCTGAACGCCGACATCGGCACCTATCAGGTGATGGACTTCTCCTGCCTGGAGAGCACCGGCGAGTATGTGCTGGAGGTAGCCGGACGGCAGACGCATCCCTTCCCCATCGGCCGGGATGTGCTGGCCTCCCCCATCTGGAAGAACCTCAACTTCTTCCAGCGGGAGCGCTGCGGCTGCGAGGTCATCGGCCTGCACGGCGTGTGCGGCCTGACGGACTTCCTGTATCACCCGGACGGCAAGCGGAAGATCAACAACGCGGGCGGCTGGCATGACGCCGGCGACCTGTGCCAGGAGCTGTGCACCACCATCGACGCCATCTACGCCATGCTGGATATGGCGGAGCACCTGGAGAACAAGGACCCGGCGCTGAAGGACCGGGTCCTGGAGGAGGCCCGCCACGGACTGGACTGGGTCGTGAAGAGCCGCTTCGGCGACGGCTACTACGCCTTCGGCTCCGCCCACGGCAAATGGGACAGCCCCATCGTGGAGGACAAGAAGGAGGGCTTCTTCGGCGGCTTCCTCCGCACGGCGACCAACGATGCCTTCGGCAACTGGTACCGCGCCGGTGTGCAGGCCCAGGCGGCCATCGTCTTTGCCGAACGCAACCCGCGCTATGCTTACCTGTGCCGCAAGAACGCGGTGGAGGACTTTGACTTCGCGCTGGGCAACGAGCCGACGGAGCACCCCCTCAACCGCGGCAACACCGCCACCCACGAGCTGCAGTATCTCAGCCGCAAGGGCTACGCGGCCGTGATGCTCTACCGGCTGACCGGCGAGCAGCGCTATCTGGACGTCGCCGCCGAGGCGGCGAAGGCCGTCCTCCGCTGCCAGCAGAGCGAGCTGCCCGACTGGGAGAAGCCGCTGCGCGGATTCTTCTGGTGCGAGCAGACCCACGAGCACATCGCCGCCTATGAGCATCAGTCCGCCGAGCAGGCGCCGATCTGCTTCCTGGTGCGGCTGCTGGAGGCGGCTCCGGCCCACGCAGACGCGCCGTCCTGGCGCGAGGGCTGCCGCCTGTACGCGGACTTCATCAAGCAGACCGCCTACCTGATCGAGCCCTTCGGCCTGCTGCCCGCTGCCATCTACAACATCCACATGGAGGTTCCCTCCAACGCCCGCGGCTTCGGCAAGATCCGCTTTGAGGGCGTGGACGAGATGTTCCACGACGGCATCGGCAACGGCATCCGGCTGTCCGAGGACTATTACCTGCGGCGGATGCCCGTCTCGGTCATCGCGCTCCGGGGCTTCTTCGCGCCGATCTTCGCCAAGGCGACCGCCACGGCGGAGCTCTCCCGGCTGTTCCGTGACAAGGAGCTGCGGGACATCGCGCTGGAGCAGGTGGCGTGGATGCTGGGCAAGAACCCCTTCGCCCGCTCCAACATGTACGGCGAGGGCTACGGATTCCAGCCGCTGTACACCCCCTACAGCCCGGATATGGTCGGCGCGATCCCCGTGGGCATCCAGGCTTTCCGGGAGCACGACGCCCCGTACCTCCCCTGCGACAACCACCCGACCTTCAACGAGGTCTGGATCCACTCCAGCTCGCGGTTCCTGTGGGCCATGGCGAACCTGGTGGATTGGCTGTAAATCCCTAGAAGTATTGCAGATTATATAGAGCATTGATGAACAGTGCGCGATCGTCCGAAATCAATTTGAAACGGACTTATTGCGCACTGTTCACATTTCGTCATGTCAGTCCGCTTTTTGACCGTTGTGTTTTTCACGCAAACAGCCCTATAATGGCCTCAACAGATCCCGCAGGAATACTGAAAGGAGCGTTTGCACCATGAAGAAAACTCTTGCTCTGCTGTTGGCCTGTCTGATGGTCCTGACCCTGGCTGCCTGCAGCAAGACCGAGTCCCCCGCGCCGACTAAGACCGAGGAACCCGCGAAGACGGAGGAACCTGCCAAGACGGAGGTGCCCGCCAAGACGGAGGAACCCGCCAAGACGGAGGAACCCGCCAAGACCGAAGAGCCCGCCAAGACCGAAGAGCCTGCCAAGACCGAAGAGCCTGCCAAGACCGAAGAGCCCGCTTCGGTGTATCCCCTCTGCGCGCCCGGCGAGATCACGCTGACCTGGATGCGCTCCGTGATGGAGCCCTCTCTGAACTTCATTCAGAAGGACTTCAGCCAGAACGTGATGTTCCGGGAGATGGAGAAGGTCACCGGCGTCCACATCCAGTTTGACCTCCACTCTACCCCCACCTGGAACGAGAAGTTCAGCCTGATGCTGGTGGC
>JAEELK010000241.1 GCA_016282655.1 Bacillota bacterium
CCACGAAGACCGTGGTGGGGATGTACTGCACCATCAGCGCGAGCGTGAGCAGGTCGCCGTCCAGGCTGCTCAGGGTCGTTCCCGTGAATCCCGCGCTCTCCAGGATCTGCTTTGCCAGATCCGTTTCACGCAGCGCGTCCAGGCAGCAGCCGATGAGGCGCACGCGCTCCGGAAGTTCCTGTTCCAGCGCCGCCAGATCCGGCATCTCCTGCACGCAGGGGCCGCAGTAAGTGGCCCAGAAGTTGATCGCCGTCAGATCCGCGTCCTGCAGATCTTCCGCCGCGAAGCTCCCGCCGTCCAGCGTTTCGGCCGTAAAGGTCTTCAGGCCCGAAAACGCGCCTTCCTCCGTTTCCCCGGCCGGGTCCTGCGCTTCCGCGCTTTCGGCCGCGGCAGCCCGCTCCGCCTCCTGCGCGCGGCGCGGCGTCGTGCAGCCGCTCAGCAGGACCGCCGCAAGGGCCAGGCAGAGCAGGATCGATAAGAGTCGTTCGGATCTTCTGTTGCACATATTCTCATTCTCCTTGGGAGATCCTCAAAAAATTGTTTTTATGCCAGCTGCTGCAGGGCTTCGCAGAATTCCGGCAGATCTCTTGTCAGGCGCAGCGGTCTGCCGTTCTCGCCCAGAAAACAGTGCTCTGTACTGCCTTCACAGACGAGTTTGCCGGCCGCGTTGCGCATCTCGTAAGCCAGGCGCAGGCGAACGCCCTGCAGCTCCTCCAGCTTCACGGTGATGAAGATGGTCTCCGCGAACGCGCAGGCCGTTTTGTAGCGGCACTCCACCGAGAGCACCGGGGAGGCGATCCCCATGGATTCCAGCTTTTCAAAGGGCCAGCCGACCTGCGCCAGAACGTATACCCTTGCCTCTTCCATCCAGCGGATGTAGTTGGAGTGGTGGACGATGCCCATCTTGTCCGTCTCGTAATAGTGTACACAGTGTTGATATGGGTCCATTCCTTCCCCTTCCTCCTGTCATTCCGGATCCCTCGCGCGCGGCGGCCGCGGCGCTCCACCGGCTGTTTTTCGTATCCATTTATTATAAAAGCTCCCTTCCCGCAAGTCAAACCGCATCGATTTTTGCGAAAACAGGCTTGCAATTCTCCGCATATTGTGAAAGAATAGCGATGGACAACTGAATCATACGTCTTCAGGGCGGGGTGAAAGTCCCCACCGGCGGTATAGTCCGCGAACGCTGCTCCCGCAGCGCCGAACCGGTGAGAGTCCGGTACCGACAGTATAGTCTGGATGGAAGAAGATGTGTTGCCGTGCAGCGCTTGCAAGGTAACACCTGAAGGCTTTTCAGGTGTTACTTTTTTCATTTCAAAGGAGCTTTTCTCATGGAAAACACGACACAGAACGCGCAGGAGCGCGCAAGGATCTCCGCCGGAAGCGGCGAGGGCAAAAAAACGGACAGCGGCCGCCTCGCCATCACCGCCATGCTCATCGCCATGGCCTTCGTCGCCGTGCTCATCGGGCGTCTCGTCCCCAACGTGGCCGGCTTCCTGAGCTACGACCCCAAGGACGCGGTGGTCGCCATCGGCGGCTTCCTCTTCGGCCCGCTCACGGCGGTGATCGTCTCCGTGATCGTCTCCTTCATCGAGATGTTCACGATCTCCTCCACCGGCCTCTACGGCTTCCTCATGAACGTGGTCTCCACCTGCGCCTTCGCGCTGCCCGCGGCGATCGTCTATAAGCACATGCGCAGCATGAAGGGCGCCCTGATCGGACTCGCGGCAGGCATGCTCTGCATGACCGCCATGATGCTGCTCTGGAACTACATCATCACGCCCTTCTACATGGGCGTGCCCCGCAGCGTGGTCGCCTCCATGCTCGTGCCGGTCTTCCTGCCCTTCAATCTCATCAAGAGCGGCATCAACAGCGGCCTGACGCTCCTGCTCTACAAGCCCCTCGTCGGCGCGCTGCGCGCCGCGAAGCTCGTGCCGCAGTCCAGCGGCAAGGGCGGCTTCAAGGCAGGCTATATGCTCATCGGCGTCCTCGTCCTGATCACCTTCGTCCTGCTCTTCCTCGTGATGACCGGCGTGCTCTAAGCCCTTTTCGCGCGCGGCGCGCGCCGCCGTCCACTCCCGGCGGCGCGCCGCGCGATGGGATCCCGCACAAGCGAAAACGCGGCAGCCTTTCGGCTGCCGCGCTTTTTGTCCGGGCTCTCTTTATACTACTGTGATGTCTTTGCCGTCAGCAAACTAGTTCGCCAGGGTAAAGCCGTTGTTCTTCCAGAGGTTCTGCGGGATCGCGGTCCCCAGGAAAGCCTGGAACGCTTCACCCATCTTGGTCACGTCCGCGAAGTTGAGCTGAACGAGGCTGACCGTCGTCACATAGGGCTTCAGGTCATCGGTCTCACAGATCGCGATGCCTTCCGCACCGCCGTCTTCCTTCCAGACGATAGCGGCATCCGCGTCGCCGGAAGCGACCAGAGCGGCCAGTTCGGCGCTGCTCGCGGCGGCGACGGACAGATTGGCGCTGTCCTTGACGCCGAGGTCCGTCAGGGCTTTGTCAGCGATCCTGCCGATGGTCGAGGCAGCCGGATCTCCCACCGCAACGGTGAGATCGGGGTTGCTCAGATCTGCGATGCCGGTGATGCCCTTCGGATTTTCAGCGGCGACCACCAGGACCGGGGTGTGCTTGGCCAGCGCCTTGGAGCTCGCGGTGAACTCCTTGATCAGCTCCAGATCCTCGTCAGAGCCGACGAGTGCGAAATCGCCCGCCTTGGCGTCGGCGATCTTCGCCTGCAGTCCGGCGGCGTTCTCATACGCGACGTCCACCGCGCAGGTCAGCTGCGCGCTGAATACCTCGATGACCTTCTTGACCGGCTTCGCCAGGTCTTCGCTGCAGTAGAGCGTGAGCGTTCTGGGGCCTTCCTCGGCTGCCGCCGACTCCGACCCCTCATCGGTGCTCGCGGCAGGCGCCGCGGGCTGATTGCCGCACGCGACAAACGCGACGCATAAAAGCAAGACCATGATCAGTGTCAATACTTTTTTCATTTTCATTGTTTCCTCCAGTATTCCGTTAATTAAGTACACAAAAAGAGCACCTCACTCAAGCTTCACCATATCACTCCCCTCTTTGGAGCGTCAAGGGAAAGCGGTCTGTGATCGCTTAATTCTAATATTATCGCGTTCTGTTTTGTTTTTTCAATAATAAGGCCGCCTTGCCGAAGTCCGCGGTCCAGACTCCCGCGGCGCCGAAAAGCAGACAGATCTCCCCGCCTTTTTCTGCATAATAAAGCGCGGCGGTCCGGAGACTGCCGCGCTTCTGTTTTGCGTCTGTGTTCGGCCGTTATTTCTGCGCCCGGCTCCGCGCGCTGTCGATGTATTCGTCCACCGTTTTCTGCAGCTTCGCCATGCGGCTCTCCAGCGCCGCGCTCATCTCCGCGCAGGCGAGCAGCTCCTGCTCCAGCTTCGCGCTGGCCGGCAGATCCTTTTTGTAGCGGATCTTGTGCTCCAGGCTGGCCCAGAAATCCATGGCGATGGTGCGGAACTGCACCTCCACCTGCATCATTCGTTTTTCGTCCGGCAGATAGATGGGCGTTTCCACGATCAGGTGCAGGCTGCGGTAGCCGTTCGGCTTCGGGGCGCGGATGTAGTCCTTCGTGCGGACCACGCGGATGTCGTCCTGCGACGCGAAGGACTCCGCCAGCTTGTAGATGTCCGAGGTATAAGAGCAGACCACGCGTACGCCGGCGACGTCCTGGATGTTGATCTCGATGCTCTCCGGGCTGACCGGCAGCCCTCTGCGGTTCAGCTTCCCAAGGATGCTCTCCGGGGTCTTCAGGCGCGTCTTGATGCTCTCTATGGGATTGCGGTCGTATTTTAAGGAAAGTTCTTCGTTCAGGATGTTGAATTTGGTGGCGACTTCCATCATGGCGCAGCGGTAATAGACCATCAGCTCCTGATAGGCCTGTGTCTGCTCCAGCACGGCTTTTTTCTCGCCCGTCTGCTTCCACTCTTCGCGCAGCAGACGCTTCCATTGTCTGACGAATGCGTCGTCTGTCGTGACTGCCATCGTTTCTCCGTTTCCGATCTGACTGTTTCCGCGTCATGCGGCCGGCTGACGGCATCGCTGCGGACGCGGACGAAAGGGCCGCTCCGCAGGTTACCGATTTATTATCTCAAAAAACGCCGCGCTTGTCGAGAGCTCCCGCGCAGAAAAAAAGGATCTCCGCGCCGCGTGACGAACGGGCGGAGATCCTGAGGCTGCCGGCGGCCTGAAAGAAGCGCTGCCGCCGGCGGATCGTTCCTTTAACCGAAGAAGAGCATCAGCATGCCCGCGGCGACGGCGGAGCCGATGACGCCGGCCACGTTGGGCCCCATGGCATGCATGAGCAGGAAGTTGGAAGGATTGTATTTCTGGCCCTCCTTCTGGACCACGCGCGCGGCCATGGGCACGGCGGAGACGCCCGCTGCGCCGATCATGGGATTGGTCTTGCCGCCGTCCAGCTTGCTCATCAGCTTGCCGAGCAGCACGCCGCCCGCGGTGCCGAGCGAGAAGGCGATGACGCCCAGGACGATGATCTTGATGGTCTCCGGGCGGAGGAACATCTCCGCGGAGGCCTTGGCGCCTACGGTGAGCCCCAGCAGGATGGAGATGATGTACATGAGGGAGTTCTGCAGGGCGTCCACCAGATGCGGCACTCTGCCGGATTCCTTGATCAGGTTGCCCAGCATGAGCATGCCGATGAGGGGCGCCGCGGCGGGCAGCAGCAGGATCGTGAAGATCGAGACCGCCACCGGGAAGATGATCCGCTCTTTTTTCGA
>JAEELK010000242.1 GCA_016282655.1 Bacillota bacterium
GCCGATGAAGCCGCAGTCGGTGCTGATGTTCCGGCTGGCGACGCAGCTGGGCGTGGCGCTGGTCTCGGGCATCTATATGCTCTTCCAGCTGCCGAACCTGATCCTGAACCTGGGACTGAACCCCTGGGCGGCGCTGGCGCTGGTCGCGGCGTTCTGCTTTACGATCATGTTCGGCAAGCTGCTGCAGCTGCTGCTGTATATGCTCGGCTCCACCTATCCGCGCGTGAAGGGCGCCATCCGCCCGGCGACCTACGCGGTGCTCGCGCTCGTCGGCGCGGGATATTTTGCCTACTGGCGCTCCGGCAGCATGAGCGCGCTGGAGGCCTGCGCGGCGTTTTTCACCGCCCGCGGCACGCGGCTCGTTCCGATCTGGGGCTGGATCAAGGGCTTCTGCGCCTACGCCTGCGAGGGCTCGGCGGCTGGCTGCGCGTGGACGGCGGCGGTCATGGTGGCCGCGCTTGCGCTGATGGTGTTCGTGATCTGGCGGATCAAGGCGGACTTCTATGAGGACGCCATGGCCAAAAGCGAGGAGACCGCGGCGCTGCTGGCCGAGGCGCAGGAGAAGGGCTTTGCCTTCCGCAAGCGGAAAAAGGACCGCAGCGAGAGCCTCAGACGCGACGGCATGAACCACGGCTGGGGTGCGAGCGTGTTCTTCTTCAAGACCATGTACAACCGCTTCCGCTTCGCCCGCTTCGGCATCCTGACCAAGACCTCCGGCACGTATTTTGCCGCGGCGGCGGGGCTTGCGCTGCTGCTGCGCTTCGTGGTCAGGTACGAGAGCATCGTGCCGGTGGCGCTGGCGCTCGCGGTGATGGCGTTTTACCGCTCGCTGGGCAATCCCCTCGCGAGCGACACGAAGATGGAATACTTCCGCGCCATCCCGGAAAGCCCGTGGAAGAAGATCTTCTTTTCCCTGCTCGGCGGCAGCGTTTCGTGTCTTCTTGACCTGCTGCCGGGTATGCTCGCCGCGATGCTGATCCTGAAGGCGAGCCCGCTGAGCGTCCTTGCGTGGATGCTTTTCATCGTGTCGGTGGACTTTTATTCCACCAACGTCGGCGTGTTCATCGATCTGTCCGTGCCCGTTGCGGCGGGCAAGATGGTCAAGCAGTTCGCGCAGATCCTGTTCATCTACTTCGGCCTGCTGCCGAACATCGGCATCTTCGCCGTTGCCTTCGTGATGGACAGGCTGGAGCTCGGCACGATCGCGGCGGCGGCGTTCAACGCCATCGTCGGACTGATCTTCTTTGCCGTTTCGCCCCTGTTCCTGGAGCCGGGCAGCCGCCGCGTTTCGACGGTGTCGCTCACGGACGAGGAGCTCAAGCAGGCGAAGCGCCACTTCTCTCGCGCGGGGCTCTCGCTGTTCGTCATCCTGGTGCTTGCCTCGGCGCTGCAGGTCGCGCTGCTGCTGCCGCTGAGGGGCTCCGCCCTGATGCAGAATCCAAGTATGATCTGGATCGTCACCTTCGCGCCGCTGTATCTGGTCGCCGTACCCGTGGGACTGCTGATGCTGCGCAGGATCCCCGCGCACCGGCCGGAGCCGCGGCCGCTGGGCGCGAAGCGCTTCGCCTGCGACGCGGTGATCGGCGTGTTTCTGATGTACGCGGGCAACCTTGTTTCCGCGCTGACTCTCTGGCTGATCGGCACCCTGCTCGGAAGCGCGTCTTCCAACCCGCTGGAGAGCCTGGTGATGTCCGACTCGCTGATTGAGCGCATCCTCATCCCGGTGATCCTCGCGCCGCTGGTGGAGGAGTACATCTTCCGCAGACAGCTGATCGACCGGCTGGGGATCTACGGCGGGAAGCTTGCCGTTGTGATCAGCGCGCTGGCCTTCGGCCTGTTCCACGGCAACCTGTTCCAATGCTTTTACGCGTTCACGCTGGGTCTGCTGTTCGGCTATATCTATCTGCACACCGGGCGGCTGCGCTACAGCGTGGCGCTGCACATGCTCATCAACTTCTTCGGCACCATCGTGGCGCCCTGGATGGCGGAGCACGCCGATCTGGAGAGCTTCGATCCGAACGCCGTCGCCACGGGCGCGCAGACGCTGACGAGCGGGCAGACGGCCTTCGTGTTCTACGTCGCGGCGATGCTGCTGCTGGCTGCGGCGGGCTTTGTGCTGCTGTGCGTCAACGCGCGCAGGATCGACTATCTGCCCGCCGAGCGGGAGATAAAGCGCGGAAAGCGCTTCAGGACGGCTTACCTCAACGCCGGCATGATCCTGCTCACGCTGGCCTCGCTGGTGCTGACGGTGCTGTCCATGGCCGTTTGAGCGGATACGGCGGGGGCGTTCAGCCCGCTTTGATGCGGATCAGCTCTTCCGCCATTTGCATCAGCGCGTCCAGACCGACCGGATCGAACTCTTTCAGCCGGAATTGAATGCCGCCCTGCTGCCAGTGGAGCGCGTGCAGGACCACGCCGGTTTCCTGTGCGTCGCCGGTGAGCAGATCGCGCTCGAGGTCGCAGACTGTGACGCCGTCGATTTCGGCGACGGGCTCGCCCTCCAGAAAGCTGACGCCTTTGCCGTCCTGCCAGGGGATCTCCCTGAGCTCGACCTCTGCGCGGGTCCCGCCGTCCCCGACATCCGAAGACTCGTACACAAAGTAGTAACAGCGCGGGCGGGCGTATTCGCTCCCGCCCGGCTCGTTGAGGACGTATTCGTTCAGCCACCCGTATGCAAAGCGGAAGCCCGCGGAAAGGCGCTCGGGCATGACGGGAACAAACCCGGCCGCATCCATCGCCTGCTCTTGCGAAGGCAGGGTGAAAAACGGCTGGTCCGTCAGCCCCTTCTGCTTCACGGACAGGACGCCGCTGTTTGCGAGGACCGTGGCGCTGAGCAGCAGGACTGCGGCAAGCGCGACCAGCGCCGCCCGCTTCGTTTTCCGAACGCGGGAGCTCCCGCGTACCGGCGCGGAAGAAAGCCGCTGCCGCACCAGGACGCTGACGCGCGAGGGATCGACGGATACCGGAGCGCCCGGCGCTCCGCACAGGCCGAGATCGGCGGCCAAATCTCTGCTTTTCATGGGTTTTCCTCCGTATCTGACAGCATTTGTTTCAGCTTTTCTCTTCCCCTGGACAGGCGGGTCTTCACCGTGGAAAGCTTCATGCCCATTGCCGCGGCGATTTCGATCAGGGACTGGTCGCAGCGATAAAAACGGATGAAGATCTCACAGTCCTCCTCGCCCAGACGGGCGACGGCGTCCCACAGATCCAGCGTATCCGGAGCCGGCGGGGAAGACCCGGCCTCACATTCGCCCAAAGCCTTCAGCGGGAGCGTATCCGCGCGGCTGCGGA
>JAEELK010000243.1 GCA_016282655.1 Bacillota bacterium
CGAAGCCGAAGAGCAGGCGCTCCCCGTCGAGGAGCATGGCCGCGCCCGCGCCGAAGTTGGCGACGGAACGGTCGATGGAATTGCTGCAGAACATGCTGTCGTAAGGCGAGGCGACGCCGCGCCCCCCCGCGAGGATGCCGAGGAAGAAGAGCGCCAGGAATGCGGCGGCGGCGCAGAGCAGAGGCCAGCGGCGGGGCGATGCGCCCTGCTCCGGCCGTTTCATCCAGCGCGGCCAGAGGAAGCGCAGCGCGGCCCAGCGCGCGGCGAGCAGCGCCGCGACGGGCAGCACGCAGCGCAGGATCTCCTTGAGGATCTCCTTCCAGAAGCTGAGCACGCGGCCGCTCTGTCCCAGCGAATAAACGGAACAGTAGGTGCCGAAATAACTGTGATATACGATCTGCAGCCCGCAGAGGAAGACGATCAGGAAGAGCGCGGCCCGCGCGAAGTTCCGCTGCGCCCGCTCGCTCGGAAACAGCGACTGCAGGAAGGCCAGCAGACAGGCGGCAGCGCAGCCGAAGAGCGGGCAGAGCAGGAGCCCCGCGCCGCCGAAGGGTCGTACGGTGAGCGCCCGGAGCAGCAGTTCACCGAACAGTATTATTATAAAGTAGAAGAGCGCCGGCGGCAGCAGGCCGCGCAGGCGCCCGCGCAGAGTTTCCATGATCTCCTGCCTGATAAAAAAGGTTAGCGTGGCCAAACGGCCACGCTTTATTAAATCACTCTGCCTTCGGTTTTTCAAGCCTTATTTGCGCGTCTCGCCGCCCGTCCCCCGCGCGCGCGGCAGGCTCCAGCGATAGTGCGAAGCCAAAAGGCGCAGCGCGAGCACGGAAAAGACGCAGAGCAGCATGGCGCCCCGCTGCCCTGCGAGATCCCGCAGCAGCGCGCAGAGCAGCGCGCCGAAGATGGAGGCGCAGGCATAGATGTGGCGGACGAAGATATACGGACGGTCGCCCGCCAGCACGTCGCGGAGCAGGCCGCCGCCAACGCCGGTGAGCACGCCGAGGAAGACCGCGAAGAATACGTTGGCGCCATATCCCGCCGCAAACACGGCTTCCACGCCCACCGCCGTGAAGATGCCCAGGCCGAGCGCGTCCGCCCAGAGCAGCAGCAGCTCCAGCTGTCTCGCCTTCTTAAACGCCGCAGGGCGCATGGCCAGCGCGAAGAGCAGCACGGAGGTCAGCAGGGCCGTGAGCGCGTAGACCGGTTCCCGAAACATGCTCGGCGGCACCTTGCCCAGCATCAGATCCCGCAGCACGCCCCCGCCGCAGGCCGTGGTCAGTCCCATGATGCAGACTCCAAAGATGTCCATGCGCTTCTTCCATCCCGTCATGGCGCCGGACACGGCAAACGCGGCCGCTCCCACCAGTTCCAGAACGAATGCGAACAGTTCCATGCTCTCCGCTCCTTCTCCGCCCCTCGCATAAAAAAAACAGAATGGGGCTCACGCAGCCTTCCACTCTGTTTTCTGACCTGAGAGATTCGCCCCAGGCGGGCTTGCTCCTTCGGTGCGGTTCCGCTCTTCAGAGTTTTGTCGGGGTCCGGTGTTTTTACCTGAGATCTTCGCCAGCGGGCCGGCCGGGCCCCTGACTTATTCCTTCGGCGCCGCCCTGTCTCAGGCGGGCTCTCCCGGATCCGTCATCCTTGTTCCTCTTTCGGTACGGCGGCCGACGGCCGCCTCGCGCTTATCATATTACCCCGGGTTGGGTGATGCAAGTCTTTTTTTCCGGCACGAAGAGCGGCCGTCCGCTCATCTCCGGCGGGATCGGCAGCCCCATGAGGCGCAGCAGCGTGGGAGAGACGTCCGCCAGGATGCCTTCCTCCAGCGTTCCCTTCTGCGGGCCGATGTAGGCGAGCGGCACCGGGTTCAAGGAGTGCGCCGTCTGCGCGCCGCCGCTCTCGTCCAGCATCTGCTCGGCGTTGCCGTGGTCCGCCGTGAGCAGCACCTGCCCGCCGGCCTCCTCCATGGCAGCAAGGACTCGCCCCACGCATGCGTCCACCGTCTCCACGGCCTCCACGGCAGCGGAGAAGACGCCGGTGTGCCCCACCATGTCCGCGTTGGCGAAGTTCAGGACGATGAGATCGTAGATCCCTTCGCGGATCTTTTCGATGACGGCGTCCGCCACCGCCGGCGCGCTCATGGAGGGCTGCAGGTCGTAGGTCGCCACGGAGGGCGAAGGGATGAGGATGCGGTCTTCGCCTTCGTAGGGCGCTTCCAGCCCCCCGTTGAAGAAGAAAGTCACGTGAGCGTACTTCTCGGTCTCCGCGATGTGCAGTTGCCGGAGACCGCGCTTTGCAAGCCACTCCGCCATGGTGTTCTTCAGGGACTGCGGCGGGAAGGCCACGGAGACGTTCGGCATGGAGGCGTCATACTGCGTGAAGCAGACGTAGCTGAGATCGCGGTAGGTCTTCTGCCGCGCGAAGCCGTCGAAGGCCGGATCTACGAAAGCCCGGGTGATCTCCCTGGCGCGGTCCGGGCGGAAGTCGAAGAAGATGACGGAGTCGCCTTCTTCCACGCAGCAGGGCTCCCCGACCACCGTGGGCAGTACGAACTCGTCGTTCTCGCCGCGCGCGTAGGCCTCCTCCACCGCCGCGCGGGCCGAGGTCGCGGCAAGACCTTTGCCTTCGCTGAGCGCGAGATAGGCCTTCTCCAGCCGTTCCCAGCGCTTGTCTCTGTCCATGGCGTAATAGCGGCCGCTGACGGAGGCGATGCGGCCGAGGCCCAGCGCCTGCAGCTTCTCTTCCAGTTCGTCGATGTATTTCAGCGCGCAGCGTGGCGGGACGTCGCGCCCGTCCAGAAAGGCGTGCACCGCCAGGCGGGAAACGCCGCGCTTTGCCGCCATTTCGAGCAGCGCGTAGAGATGCGTGTTGTGGCTGTGGACGCCGCCGTCCGAGAGCAGGCCCCAGAGGTGCAGGCAGCCCCCGCTTCCGGCCGCGCGGTCCATGGCCGCGCCGAGCGCCTCATTCTCAAAGAAGCCGCCCTCTTCGATCTCCTTGTTGATGCGGCTGAGCTCCTGGTAGACGATGCGGCCGGCTCCCAGATTGAGATGCCCCACCTCGGAATTGCCCATGACCCCGTCCGGCAGGCCCACGGCGCGGCCGGCAGCCTGCAGGCTGCTCTTAGGGCATTCCGCAAAGACGCGGTCCAGGTTTGGCGTCTTCGCGGCGGCCACGGCGTTTCCGTACGCGTCCGGATTCAGGCCGTAGCCGTCCAGGATCATCAGCATGGTGGGAGTCTTCTTTTCGTTGCTCTGCATTTCGTTTGCGCCTTTCGTTTCTGCCTTGCGTGCCGTCGTTTCTTCTGCGGTCCGTTTTATCATATCACAGATCGCCGCCGTTTTCAGGAGCAATTCTGAAAAGATGCACAAGCGCGCCGCCCCTGAGACCGCAAAGTCCTTTTTCATCCCTTTTTTAGAGTGCGCAGGCTGCTCTCACTTGCATCGGGGACGGATCTCGTGTACACTGAACGCAGAAGCTGCAGGCTCCCGCGCCTGCGCCAAAGGACCGGCGGCATCGGCCCGCCGGCAAGGAGGTCCCACAGATGACTCTGAAAGAATGTTACGCGGCCCTGCAGGGCGATTACAGCGGCGCCATGTCCCGCCTCATGCAGGAGGACCGCGTCGTGAAGTTCCTGAAGCGCTTTATGGAAGACACCGAGGCCCTGCCCCGGCTGGAGCAGGCCGTCGCGGC
>JAEELK010000244.1 GCA_016282655.1 Bacillota bacterium
CGATCACGAAGCCCCGCATGGCGCCGGGCGCGCCCGCGCCGCCCAGCATCTCTTCCAGCGCGGCGCGGGCCTCCGCCTCCGTCAGCGGCTCCTGCGCCAGATGTACGATCTCTGCCGGCAGGGGCTTCTCCGTCCGCAGGGCCGCCGCGAAGGCGTCCAGCGACGCCGCGCTTCCGCCCGCGACGATCTCCACCCTTCCGCCCGCATTGCAAACAGCGCCGCAGATCCCCTGCCGCGCTGCCAATTTGGCCGTGAAGGGACGAAAACCGACGCCCTGCACGATGCCCCATATCAAGAATTTACGATACGTGTTTTCCATCTAATCGTGATGATGGTGATGGTGGTGCGGATACGCCTCCTCGCGCATGTGCGCCGCCTTGTGCTCGAGCCAGGCGGCCGCTTCCGCGAAACCGCTGCCGTCCCGCGCGGAGACGAAGAAGACCGGCGCCTCCGGGTTCAGGGCGCGCAGCCCCTTCATGAAGAAATCCTCGTCGAAGTCCAGATAGGGCTTCAGGTCCACCTTGTTCACAAGGATCAGATCCGCCTTTTCAAACGCCAGCGGATATTTGTACGGCTTGTCGCTGCCCTCCGTCACGGAGGAGATGAGCAGCTTCACGTGCTCCCCGATGGAGAACTCCGCCGGGCAGACCAGGTTGCCGATGTTTTCGATGAAGAGCATGGAAGGGCCTTCGAACTGGATGTTCTGCACGCCGTTGCGCACCAGCGGCGCGTCCAGATGGCAGGCGCCGAAGGTGTTGAGCTGGATCGCCGGGATGCCGAGCTCCCGGAGGTGTCTGGCGTCCAGATCCGATTCGATGTCCCCTTCCACCACGTAGGGCCTGCGCTCCTTCAGGCAGGCAAAGAGCGCCTTGAGGCAGGAGGTCTTGCCCACGCCGGGCGCCCCCATCACGTTGACGCAGAAGGCGTCCCGCTCCGTCAGCGCCTCCCGGGTATGGACGGCGATGTGCTCGTTCTCCCCGTAGATATCCTCCATCACGTTCACTTTTCTGGTGTCGTGCATCTTGTTCTCCTCTCGCGCTTTGCGTTCCGAACGCCGCTCCGGCCGGACGGCCCGCCGCCTAGAGCAGGTCCAGGATCCCTTTGCGGATGATCTTGCCCGAGGTGGTCTTGGGCAGGGACTCGGTGTAGATGACCTTGCGCGGATACTTGTACGGCGCGGTGTTCACCTTCACGTAATTCTGAAGATCTTTGGTGAGCTCCTCGGAGGCCTCATAGCCCTCGTGCAGGGCGATGACGGCGCAGACGATCTGGCCGCGGATCTCGTCCGGCTGTCCGATGATGGCACTCTCCTTCACCGCCGGATGCGTGTTGAGCACGCTCTCGATCTCGAAGGGCCCGATGCGGTAGCCGGAGGACTTGATGATGTCGTCTCCGCGGGAGATGTACCAGTAGTAGCCTTCCGCGTCGCGGCAGGCGATGTCGCCGGTGTGATAGATGCCGTCCTTCAGGGGGCTCTCGACGTCCTCGCCGCCCCCGTAGGCGCAGAGCAGGCCGATCTGCTCCCTGTCGCCCACGCGGATGATGACCTCGCCCTGCACGCCGACGCCGCAGGAAGTGCCGTCCGAGCGGACGATGTCCGTGTCGTAGAGCGGGGAAGGCTTTCCCATGGAGCCCGGCCGGACCTCCACCCAGGGGAAGGTGCAGCTGATGGGCGTGCCCTCGCTCTGGCCGTAGGCTTCGTGGATGTAGGATCCCGTCATGGCGTGGAAACGCTCGTTGATCTCCGCCGCAAGCGGCTCGCCGGCCGTGGAGAACCACTTCACGGAAGCCACGTGCTTCGCCTCCAGGCCGCTGCGCAGGAGCAGGCGGTACATGGTGGGCGGTACGCAGAGAGAAGTCGGCTTATGCTCCTCCATGACCTGCAGCATCTGCTCCCCGTGGAAGCGGACCGGATCGTAGGCCAGGATGGCGCTGCCGCAGATCCACTGGCCGTAGATATTGCCCCAGCCGAATTTCGCCCAGCCGCTGTCCGCCTGGGTCAGGTGCAGGCCGTCCTCCTGCACGCACTGCATATACTTTGCGGTGACGATGTGCCCCAGCGGATAGGTGCGGTTGTGCATGGCCATCTTCGGCTGTCCGGAGGTGCCGGAGGTGAAGTAGATCAGCATCTGATCGTGATTGCCGAGGCCGCTGTAGCCTTCCAGCGGCTCGAAGGACTCATATTCCTTGAACGAGCGGCAGTCCGCCGGGATCTCTCCGTCCAGGATGACGATCTCCCGCAGGGCGGGGCATTTTTCCCGGATGCCGGAAAGCTGCTGCAGCACGAACTCCGCGCCGATGGCGCAGATGCATTTCACGTTCGCCACGTTGACGCGGTAGGCGATGTCCTTGGTCGTGAGCTGGATGGAGGCAGGCACCACCACGGCGCCCAGCCGGTGCAGCGCCACGGCCGTGGCCCAGTATTCCCAGCGGCGGCGCATCAGGGTCAGGACGCGGTCGCCCGCGCCGATGCCCATCGACTTGAAATAAGCCGCGATGCGCTTCGAATGATCCGCGATCTCCGCAAAGCTGAATTCCCTTGCCTCATCCGCGTCGCTGACGTAGAGCAGGGCCCGCTTTCCGGGCTCCGCCGCCGCGTAGGCGTCCACCACGTCTCTGGCGAAGTCGAAATCCGCGGGGACTTCCACCCGAAAATTCGCCTTGAAATCCTCGTAATCCTCAAATTCGATGCGATTCACGAAACGATCCAGTAAGTGCATTGCCGTTTTTCCTCCCAAACGCTGTTCTCCGGAAAAGTGTCTGAGGTCTGTCGGAGTCGAATAAAAAACATCCGTCCGCATTAGGACGGATGTTTCCGTGTTACCACCTAACTTCACACAAAGGTGTTGCCTTTGTGCCTCACCTCAGCACGGAGTTTCCTCGATGCCGCTTCCCCTTTGTACGGCGGGAACGTTCCGTCAGAGCCTACTTGGGGGACCTGCCCCGGTTCAGTCTGCAGCTCCAAGACTACGTTCAGTCTCTTCCGACGAAGCGCTTCCACCGTCCGCTTCTCGCTATGCCCGGGTCCGGAGACTTACTCCTTCTCTTCATTGCCTTTGTCTGTATGAAACTGTAATGCATTTATTATGCCGAACGAAGATCGGTTTGTCAAGCTGATTTTCTTGCGGTTTTTTATTTTTGGACCGCCTGCGCCAGCAGCGCCTCAGCCTCCTCGCGCATCTTGTACTTGAGGATCTTGCCGGCGGCGTTCATGGGGAAGGCGTCCATGAAGACCACGTAGCGGGGCGTCTTGTGCCGCGCCATGTGGTCGCGCACATAGCCCTGCATCTCCTCCGCCGTCATCTTCTCGCCGTCCTTCAGGACCACGCAGGCCATGATCTCTTCGCCGTACTTCTCGTCCGGCACGCCGATCACCTGCACGTCCTTCACCGCGGGATGCGTATAGATGAAGTCCTCGATCTCCTTGGGGTAGATGTTCTCGCCGCCGCGGATGATCATGTCCTTCAGGCGGCCGGTGATGCGGAAGTTGCCGTCCGGCTGGCGGAGCGCCAGGTCGCCGGTGTGGAGCCAGCCGTCCTCGTCGATGGTGGCCGCCGTGGCGCCGGGCATCTTGTAATAGCCCTTCATGACGTTGTAGCCGCGGGCGCAGAACTCGCCGATCTGATCGTCCGGCAGCTCCTTGCCGCTCTCGGGATCCACGATCTTGCACTCGATGCCGGGCAGATTTCTGCCGACGGTGTTGACGCGCACGTCCAGGGAGTCCTCCACGCGGCTCTGCGTGCAGCCGGGCGAGGCCTCCGTCTGGCCGTAGACGATGGTGATGTCCGTCATGTTCATCTTGTCCACGACCTCCTGCATCACCTTGGCCGGGCAGGGGCTGCCCGCCATGATGCCGGTGCGCATGTAGCTGAAGTCCGTCTCGGGGAACTTCTCGTGCTGCAGCATGCTGATGAACATGGTCGGCACGCCGTTGAAGCAGGTGATCTTCTCCTTGTTGATGCAGTCCAGCGCGTCGTTGGGCCGGAAGTACGGCAGCGGTGAGAGCGTGGCGCCGTGGGTCATGGAGGCCGTCATGGAGAGCACCATGCCGAAGCAGTGGAACATGGGCACCTGGACCATCATGCGGTCCGCGGTGGAGAGATCCATGCAGTCGCCGATGCACTTGCCGTTGTTCACCACGTTGTGGTGGGTCAGCAGGACGCCCTTGGGGCATCCGGCGGTGCCGGAGGTGTCTTGGATGTTGCAGACGTGGTCCTTGTCCACCATGAGGGCGCGGCGGGCCACCGCCTCGGGGGCCACTTCCTCGCCCATGGCCAGGGCCTGCTCCCAGGTGAGGCAGCCGGGCTGTTCGGACTCGATGGTGATGATGTTGCGCAGGAAGGGCAGCCGCTTCACGTGCAGCGGCTGGCCGGGCGTGGCCGTAGCCAGCTCGGGGCAGAGCTCCTTCATGATGGCCACGTAGTCGGAATCTCTGAAGCCGTTGCCCATGACCAGCGTATGCGTGTCGGACTGGCGCAGCAGATACTCGATCTCGTGGATCTTATAAGCCGTGTTGACGGTGACGAGCACCGCGCCGATCTTGGTGGTCGCCCAGAAGGAGATGTACCACTGGGGCACGTTGTTGGCCCAGACCGCCACGTGATCGCCCTGCTTCACGCCCAGCGCGATGAGGCTGCGGGCGAAGGCGTCCACGTCGTCGCGGAACTCCGAATAGGTCCGGGTATAGTCCAGCGTGGTGTAGCGGAAGGCGTACTGCCGGGGGAACTCCTCCACCATGCGGTCCAGCACCTGCGGGAAGGTCAGGTCGATGAGGACGTCCTTCTCCCAGACGTATTTGCCCGTGCCGGCCTTGTTGTCGAAGAGCTGCGGCCGGGTGACGTTCTCGCCCATGAGGCCGCTCATGAAGTGGATGAAGTGCGGGAAGACGATGGCGGACTCGTAGAGGAAGGGCGCCCAGAAGCGGAACCATTCCAGCGAGAGATAGCCTTCATAATTGATGGAATCCAGCGCTTTGATCATCTCTTCGAAGGGCAGGTCGCCCTCGCCGGGCAGGCGGTAGCAGACCTTGCCGTCCTCCACGATGGAGTCCTTCATGTGCACGAATTTTACGTAAGCGCCCAGATTCTTGATGGTGGTCTCCGGGCTCTCGTTGTTGAAGCGATAGGGGTTGCTGGAGTTCCAGAGCGCGCCCACGTTGTCGCTGGCCAGCGCGGTGAGGAGCTCTGCGAGCTTCTCCGTGTCCGCGTAGGCGCCGCTGGTCTCGATCAGCAGCGTGATGCCGTGCGCCTCCGCGAAGGGAAGCAGCTTTTTCAGCTTCGCGATGATCTCCGCCTCGTCGATGCCGGGCGTCACGTCTCCGTAGAAGTCCGTGGCGCAGGAAACGAAGGGGATGCCGATCTCCGCGGCCAGCTCCATGTCCTTGCGCAGCTCCTCGTAGGAGTCCTTGCCGGGCGCCGGCTGATTCAGGGGGCTCAGCACCGTCAGGCAGGGCAGCTCCAGATGGGAGTCCTTCAGCTGCTGCAGCGCTTCCGCCCTTCTCTGCTCCGTAAAATGTTTGGCAACGTTTTCGGTCTCCCGGACGTTCCAGAGCTCCAGGCCGTGAAAGCCGCAGTCTCTGGCCATGGTGTAGATCTCTCTCCACTTAAACTCTGGGCAACCCATCGTCGAAAAGGCTAATTTCATCTTCTTTCCCTCCATGCTTTCCTGGTTTCGGGCTTTTTTATAAAAAAAGCCCTGAAACACAATGGTTTCAGGGACGATATTTCTACCGCGGTACCACCCTAATTGCCGCGCGAAGCGGCCTCTTTCCGGCTCTGCAAGCCGTAGGCTGTGATAACGGTGCCTGCCGGGCTGCCCTACTCGCTCTCGCTTTCGAACCGCCTGCTCGGGAGCCAGACGAACGCATCCGTGCGCACCGGCTCGCAGCCCCGCCGGCTCTCTGCAGCGCACTCCTGGACGTTTCGGTTCTCCGTCAACGCATTTAAAGGTTGTGCAATGAAGGAATTGTACAAAAGCGGCGGGGCTTTGTCAAGCGCTTTTTTCATACAAAAATAGGCCGCCGGGGTCTCCCCGGCGGCCTTGCCATGCCTGCTCAGCTTTCGATCTCGATGGACTCGATGTAGAACTCCTTGCCCTCGTCCGTGGGGCCGCCCGGGCCGCCGCACGCGGGACAGGCAAAGGAATAGAGCGACTCCCGGTAAAACAGATGACCGCAGCTGCGGCAGCGCAGCCTTGCCCGCACCGGGGTGAAGCTGATCTCCGCGCCCTCGCAGAGAGTCCCTTTGGCGATGAGGTCGAAATACATGGCGATGGACTCGCCGATGAAGCCGGACTGCTCCCCCACCACCAGGCGGACGGCCTTCACCGCTTTCGCGCCCGCCTCCTCCGCGCGGCGGCAGGCGATCTTTACGATCTGTTCCGTGATGGGATATTCGTGCAAGCGCGCGGCCTCCTTCCGGTCTCAAGCTTATACTCTGTTTGTATCACATCGCGCGCAGAATGGAAAGCCAAAACAGATCGCGCGGATCATTTCACCGGATAACAGACCTCGGTGACGAATTCGTCCGGGTCCTGCGTCTCGTGCGGGCTCACGTGATAGATGTTGAACATCGGCCCGGCGCACTCGTAGCCGTTGGCGTTCACCCAGGCGATGACCGCGCCGTAAACGTCCGGCATCTGCTCGTAGCCGCCCTTGACCATGCAGCTCGCGACCTTGACCGCGGGCAGCGTCCTGAACTTCACGTGCTCCGTATCCGGGTACTCCCCTTTGACCGTCTTCCACGCGACGAGCTCCACGTCCTCCTCGCGGTATTCGTCGTCCAGATATTCCGCCGCCACGAGGCAGGGATCCGCGGGGATCAGGTGCAGCGGGTCGGTCTCTTCCCGCAGGATCTTCCAGACCATGCCTTCTTCTTCGTAACGGGGGATCGTCATGTGGAGCGTGGCCGCGTAGCGCTCCGGGATCGTCTTGATCGATACGTCGTAACTCATATCCTGTTCCTTTCTCAGGCGTTTTCGGGCTGTTTCCAGAAGGCGCATCTGATGCTCCGCCGTCCGGGAGAGCGCTTCCACCGCAAGCTGGCGCTTCATCAGATAGTCATCCAGCGCCGCGCGGTCCTCGTAGATCTCCAGGATCCGCACGATCTCCGCGAGCTGGAAGCCCATATCCTTCAGGGCGGTGATCCGGCCGAGGACGGGCAGCTGCTCAGGGCTGTAATAGCGGTAGCCCGTCAGCTCATCGATCTCAGCGGGCTTCAGCAGGCCGATCTCATCGTAATGCCGGAGCATGCGGACGCTGACTCTAGAAAGCTTTGAAAATTCGCCGATCTTCAGCATTTTGATCTCCCTCCATGGAGTGTCCTTTTTGAGCTCACCCTTACTGTAATCCCTACCACAATGGCAGAGTCAAGCGTTTTTTTCATGC
>JAEELK010000245.1 GCA_016282655.1 Bacillota bacterium
CTCGTTTGCTTGCCCTGGTAGGTGATCTGCTGGCTGTGAAGCTCGTTCGTGTGATAGAGCGAGTCCAGCAGCAGATTGGCAAAGCCGTCGTTTGAACCCGTTTCGATATAGTACCGCAGCAGGCTGCTTCCCTGGACGTCCTGCGGATCCATCTCCAGGATACGGCCGGCGGCGGAATTGGCGTAGACGATGTTGCCGTAGGAGCCCAGCAGCAGCGCGCCGGTCGGCATGTTCTCCAGAAGGCGGTCGCGCATGATCCGCTGATGGCGGCCGGGCTCCGCCCACTCCACCTTGGTCAGGTTCTTCACCCATTTCCAGGCGAAGGCGCGCCGCACCATGTGGACGATCTTCGTCGTCTCATCCAGATTCACCAGGACAAACACGACCGGCACCGGCAGCTCCAGCACGAAGGCGCTGAGCAGACCAATGGGCACGATGATGCACCACAGGTTGACGATGTCCAGGATCGTCAGGTATTTCAGGTCGCCGCCGACGCTCAGCATGCCGGTCGCGATGACGGAGCAGAGGGAGCCGAACACGCATTTGAAGCCGAGGACCGCCAGCATGAATTTCAGATACTGCTGGGACTGCGCGGAGAGATTGGGATTGAGCGCGGCGATCTGATTGCGGAACAAGAGCAGGAACGCGCAGATGAGCGAGCCGATGAGGACGTTCATCTTCATGGAATCGACGGCATGCCTCTTGGCGTCGTTGAATTGGCCGTTGCCCAATTCCTGACCCAGAAGGATGCCCGTTCCGGTCGAGGCGCCGTTGTAGAGGGATACGAGGAGGCTGCCCACCAGCATCGTCATTGCGTTCGCCGCGACGGCGTCCTTCCCAAGATGGCCGATAATGGCGGCGATGGCCGTGTTGGCCAGGATCCACGCGCCGTTCTGGATCATCGGCGGGAAGGCGTAATGGAAGAACTTCCGCCGGATCCCCTTGTAGGCGTTCAGGAGCTTTCCGAACTCGACCCGGACCGCATTCTCCTTCCGGTTCGTCGCCAGCAGGATCAGCAGGTTGACGACCATCACGACGGAGGTGCAGAGCGCCGCGCCGGAGATGCCCATCGCCGGGAGGCCGAACATGCCGAAGACGAAGATCAGATCCAGCACCAGATTCAGCACGCCGGAGACGACGCTGATGGCCGTCACGATGCGGGTCCTGCCGGAGTTTTTCAGGATCGTCATCCAGGACTGGACAAAGGGCATCAGCAGGAAAGACACGCAGATGTAGCGAAGGTAGGATTCGCCCAGCGTGACGAGCGTAGCGTCGTTGGTCAGCACCTTCATGATGATCCCGGGGAAGAGCAGCGCCAGCAGGAAGAAGAAGACCCCCAGCAAAACGGAATACTGCAGCCCGGTGACCATCACACGCTGGACAGACTCCAGATCCTTTTTCCCGTAGTACTGCGCCGCGAGCGCGGAAATACCGACGCCGGCCGCCCCGACCAGGCAGTTGATGATCATGGCGACCTGATTGGCCAGGGAAACGGCCGCGAGGGATTCGCTGCTCAGGAAGCCGCCACGATCGTATCGGTCGCGCCGATCACAGCCATCAGGAGCGTCTGAAGCATGACCGTAGGCACCGTTTTGAAGTAGCGGGAGGCATACTCACGGTCTTTGAATATCAAGCTCATCTCGTCTGCTTCTCCCCTCATTCAGTTCTCTTACAGATTCTTTTTCAGCGTGAGGATGTTCTGCCCGTCGCGGTATTCATAGCTCACGTCGTCCATGGTCTTCTTTACCATGAACACGCCGAGACCGCCGACCTTCCGCTGCTCGGCGGGAATCGTCAGATCCGGGTCGTCCATGGCCAGAGGATCATAGGGGATGCCGCGGTCGAGGAAGGTGATCGTCACCGAGATGGGCTCCTCGGAGACCTCCACGCGCACCGTGGCCGCGCCCTTCTCCGGCGCGTAGGCGTAGTTGGCGATGTTGACGAAGACCTCTTCCACGGCGAGGGCGATCTGCATCTGCGCCTTCGGCGAGCAGTCGAGCTCCGCCAGGCGCTCCTCGACGAAGGTCTGCACCTCCGGCAGGTTCTCCGTCGTCGCCTCGATCTCCAGCTCGTTGGCCGTGAAAAGCAGCGTGTCCGTATGCTCCAGCAGGGAGAGCAGCTCGCTCTTCCAGAGCTCGATCTCCGCCCGGCCGCTCTCCGTCTCCAGGCCCTTGCGGCGGATGGAGCGGCGGATCATGCGCGTATAGCCCACGATGCGCGCCTTGTCCTCCACCTCGCGGAGCTTGGTGGGACAGTTCGTGCCCAGATAGGCCGCCAGCGACCTGCGCCAGAAGGCGCCGCCGGTCTCGAAGTCAAAGCCCTGGAATTTCTTGATGGTCTCGTGATCCATCTCCGAGTAGCCGACGAAAGAATTGAACATGCTCGCCAGCTCGAAGACCGGGTGGCCGACCGCCAGCGTGTCCATGTCGATGAGCAGCACCTCGTCGTTCTGCAGCTCCAGGTTTTTGGTGTGGTAGTCGCCGTGGATCATGTGATCGTCATGGGGCACGGCCTCCACCAGCGCGAGCAGCTTCTTCCCCGCCTCCTCCGGCAGGTACTCGAGCGTGAAGCGCGCCCAGGAGAGCGCGGTCTCCCTCATATCCGGCAGCTTGCCGGCGGGGACCAGTGTGCCGTGGATCTTTTTGAGCATGTCCACGTATTCTTTGACGCACCAGTCCATCTTGTCCGGCTCCGTGGCCAGGATCTTGGAGAAGGAGCTGGCGTTTAGCAGCTCGAAGACGCTGCCGTAGCTCTCGCCGACGCGGACCACATCGTAGGAAATGGCCGTGGGGATGCCCAGGATCAGCGCGAGCTTGGCCACCTCGCGCTCGTGCTGGATGTCCGCAAGCGCGTCGGCATTGTTGTAGACCTTGACGACGTTGTCCTGGTCGATGCGGTAAATGGTGCCGTTGGCGCCGCGCCCGATCTCCTCGCAGCCCTCCACGGAGACGACGCGGTAGGCCTTCTCCACGTGCATCATCTCGGTGAAGCCGGTCATATCCAGGATCTCATAGACCTCCGAGCCGACATTGACGATCGAGAGCTCCGGGTAGGTCTTTTTGACCCGCAGGATCACGCGCAGGCCCGCGCTGGAAATGTAGTCGAGAGAGGAGGCGTCCAGCACAACGGCGCCGACCTCCCGGCCGTCCAGCTGATCGAGAATGGTCTTTTCCGCCTGGGCGGCGTTTGTGGAATCGATCCGGCCGGACAGCGGGATAACAACGACTGCGTTATTCGTTTCCTTATTCATTTTCTTTTCCCTCCAGATCCCCGGCTGCTTCCGCCGGTTTCCCATAATACTCCATGCAGAGCATCGTGATGTCGTCAAACTGCTCTGCGTCCTGCACAAAAGCGTCCACCGCGCCGCGCACGTTCTTCAAAACCTTCTCCGGGCAGGCGTCGGTCTCGGCGTTGAGCGCGGCGAGCATCCGCTCCGTACCGAAGAGCGCATTGTCCGCGTTGGTCGCCTCGGGCACGCCGTCGGTGTAGAGGAAGAGCTTGGCTCCCGGCTCCAGCGTCATCTCGTATTCCCGGTAATGCACGCCGTCCATCGCGCCGATCGCCAGGCCGTGCTTGTCCCGGAACAGCTCAAAGCTGCCGTCCGGCGTTTTCTTCAGCACCGGGTATTCATGCCCGGCATTGGCCGCCGTCAGCCTTCCGGTCGAGATCTCCAGGATCCCGACCCATACCGTGACGAACATCTCCTCCTGGTTGTTGGAGCAGATCGCCTGGTTGGTCTTTGTCAGGATCTCCGCGGGAGAGCCGCCCAGCATGGCCACGCTCTGCAGGATGATCTTGGTGGCCATCATGAAGAGCGCCGCGGGCACGCCTTTTCCGGAGACGTCCGCCATGACCATGCACAGATGGTCGTCGTCCACGAGGAAGAAATCATAGAAGTCTCCTCCGACTTCCTTGGCGGGATCCATGCTCGCGTAGATATCGAACTCATCCCTGCCCGGGAAGGGCGGGAAGATGTGCGGCATCATGGCCGTCTGGATGCGCGTCGCCAGGGCGAGCTCCGTCCCGATGCGCTCCTTCTCCGCGGTGATCGTCGTGATCTGCGTGATGTAGCTGCGCGTACGTTCGGAGAGCTTGGCGAAGGATTCGGCCAGCACCTCGATCTCGTCGTTTGTGCGGTAGACGTCCTCCATCTCGAAGGCCTGGTCGCTGCCGCCGAGGGCGTTGATGCGGCTCGTCATATGCTCCAGCGGCTTTACGATCCGATTGGACAGCAGCAGCGCGCAGGTCGCGGCGAGCAGCGCGATGACCAGCGTCGCCAGGCGCGCGGTCTGCGAGGAGCGCGTCGCGCCCTGTCTGTAGGCGCCCTGCGCCTCCTCGTTGATGCGCGCGAAGCGATCCAGCATCGCGGAGGTCGGCTGATCGGTGACGTCCTTTTCCACCACCGAAACGATCGCCCAGCCCAGGGTGTCCATGGGCGCGCCGCTCAGGTAATATGCTTTTCCGCCGATCTCAGTCAGCACCAGGTCGGTTCGCTCCGTGAGCGCGCGGGTGACGAAGGCGGCGAGCTCGGCGTTCTCGTTTTTGCGCAGGTCCGCAGCCTCTTCCGCCAGCTCGACCTTGAAGACGCCCTCCTTCTGCGGGGAGAAGAGCACCTGCCCGTCCTCGTTGATCACGCAGAGGAAGCCGTTCTCAGAGGAGGTGCTCAGCACGTAATCGCGCACGGAGGTCAGGAACACATCCGCGCCGATCACGGCGACAAGCTCTCCGTCCCGATAGACCGGGGCGGCGCAGACCAGACCCGGAATGTCCGTATAGGCGTCGAGCTCCACGCCGGTGAAGATCAGTTCCCCGGCCTCGGCCGCCTGCAGATACCAGGGGCGCTGCCGCACATCGAAGTCGGGAACGCTGCCGTCGGCTCCACAGTAAGCGCCGGAGCGGTCGTTCACGAAGAGGATGCAGCCGTCGGCCGTCGCCACGAAGCAAGAACCGAGCTTGTCGGAATTCTCGAACATGGCGAGCATGATATCGCTCATGTTCGAAACCAGACCCAGCGCCTCGGACTGAGCCGGATCGACCCCCTTCTCGTGGAGCATCTGCACGGAGGGCACGCCGTCATTGGCCGCGTCGGGCGCGGAGACGGTGCGGGGCGCAAAGCTCTCCGCATGGGCAAAGAGCTCTTCGGCAAAAGCCCGCAGCGTCATCACGTCGGTACGCACGTCCGCGAAAAGCTCGTTGGCGATATACGCCTGCAGCGCCGTGGTGCGGGTCATGGAAGAATCCAGGACGGCCTTCATGGTCTCTTCCGAGACCGTCCCGATCGAGATCTGCTGCTCGGCGGCAGCTTCCTGTACCACGTTCGCCAGACTTTTTTTCTGATAGAGAGACACGGCGGCGTAGAGCCCGATGAGCGCAAAGATGAAAATCAGCATCAGATTGCATATCTTCTGCTGTACGCCGCCGAGCTTGATTCCCCGGATGATTCTCATTCGATGTTCAGAATATCCGTAAAGCCGGTGACTTCAAGGATTTCCATGATGGTCTCGCCCACATGCGTCAGCTCCATCCTGCCCTGCTTCGCCATGGCCTTGTGCGCAGAGAGGAGCACGCGCAGCCCGGCGGAGGAGATGTACTCCAGTCCCGCGAAATCCAGCACGAGGTTTTCAAGCCCCTCCAGGTCGTCCTTCAGTTTCTTTTCCAGGTCCGGAGCGGTGTTCGTATCCAGCCGTCCCTCCAGGCGGCAGGTCAGATTTCCGTTCTCACGAGTTTTTTCGATGTTCAGCACAGCGAACTCCTTTCCGGGCGTGTTTTCGCCCGCATTCTTCTGCAGATGATATCAGTTTGATTTTACAATACCGCGGAGAAAAAACAAGTTAAAAATATAATTTCATCCCTTTTGGGAGAAGAAAAAGTCCGGGAACGCAGGGATCTGCGGGAAGAAAACTCCGTCCCGCGCTGCTGTTTGCCGGCCGCCCTCCCGGGGCGGCCGGC
>JAEELK010000246.1 GCA_016282655.1 Bacillota bacterium
TGAACTCCAGATCCAGCGTGTCGTCCAGCTCCGCGAAGTTCACCGCGACGCTGCCGATCTCCTGGATCTGCAGCTTTTCCAAAGGCCGGAAGATGAAGCGGTGCAGGTCCGTCAGGACCTCCACGCTCCAGCGGCCCGGCGCGCCCCAGTTCGCCTGATAGGAAAAGAGCGCTCCGTTCTCGCTGACGCCGCTGCCCGCGTAGATCATGGCCCGGGGATGCCAGTCCGACGTGCCCGCCGTGTAAGCCTGCATGTCTTTCGGCCGCCCGCCCAGATAAAAAGCCATGTCCGCCACGTGGGAGGAGTTCGCGAGGAACCATTCCTCCTTCACGCCCGGCGCCTTGAGCAGCGGCCGGATCACGTGTCCCCACTCCGTGAACTCGAAGTGGAACGAACGGACGCCGCCCTCCTCCCGGATCATCTCCCGCGCCTTCCGCACGGAAGCATAGCAGCGCCGGTTGTAGGCCACGAAGACCCTGCTGCCCGTTTCCGCCGCAGCGCGGGCCGTCTCCCGGATGTCCTCCTCCGTGAGGCCGCCCGGCTTCTCCACCAGGATCTTGCGGACGCCGGCTTCCATCAGCCGGCGGCTGACCGCGCCGAGCAGATCGGATGAGACGGCCACGATCGCGGCGCCGCACTCCGCCAGGCTCCCGTCCGCGATGCAGGCTTCCACGCCGCCGCGCAGCACGGGCCGTCCGGTCTCTGCTTCAAAACGCGCCGCCGACGCGTCTCCGCGCCCCACGACCGTATACCCTGCGCCAAGGGCCGCCAGCACTCTGGCATATTCGACCGCCATCGGGCCCGCCCCTGCCAACAAGACCTTTTTCATGTCTGCACGCTCCTCTTCATCGCTCTACGTAAACGGAAACTCGCGCTTGTCATAGCCCAGCTCTTCCCGCAGGAAGCGCGTGACCGCTTCCATCAGCCGCCGGTGGATCGCGGCAGACTCCTCATAAGGCGCCAGCTTGCAGTTCCCCGTCCGGAGCAGTTCCTCCGCCAGCACGGTCGTCAGCTCGCTCTGATAGGGGATCCGAAAGCGCTCCTGTACGAATCCTTCCGAAGCGGAAGCACCGCGCCAGAAGGCGACACCGTCCGTTTCGTCCAGAAAGAGCTGCTCCTCCGCGCCCTTCAGCTGCACGAGCAGCGGCAGGTCTCCCTCTCTGCGGCAGCTGATGCAGCCCGTGCTCCCGTCCGCAAAGCGCAGTTCCACCGTTCCGAACAGCTCCAGATAGCCGGGACGCTTGCTTTCGTGCAGCTCGCGCAGCAGCTCGGAAAGGTCCGCCGTAAAGTCTGTGCTGCCGCAGAGCCAGGCCAGAAAGTCCGCAAAGTGGATCAGATTGCCCATCAGGCCGAAGCGCGTGCCGGAGACGTGGTAGGCGTAGGGGCCTGCCCCGATCCGCGCCTTGACATCCTCATAGACGGGCATCATGCGCCGGCAGCAGTTGACCCAGGCTTTGGTGCCCGTCCGTCGGAGCAGAGCGCCGACCGCATCCAGGTCATCCGCCGACGCAAAGAGCCACTTTTCCAGGATCAGATACCGTACCCTGCTCCTAGCCAGCAATCCTTCCACGATGCTCCTGCGCGGGCCGGAAGCGCTCGCCACGATGGCCAGGCGCAGCTCGTCCGGCAGCGCGGAGCTGTCTTCCGCAAACACCGTCCGGGCAAGCTGCTCGGGGGAAGCCACCGCCGCAAAACGCTCGCGGGCTGTCTGCAGGGCTGCCCCGGAGGGGTCCACCGCAAAGATGCGGACGTCCTCCCGCAGGGCCGCCAGCGCCTGCAGATGACGGCTGCCGAGTTGTCCGGCGCCGATGACACAAATGCTATCTGACATACCGTCCTTCTTTCTCCGCCTCCGCCAGCAGCCGGGAGAGCAGCGCGGACTCCTTGCCGAGCAGCGCGTAATGCAGTTCCGAGAGCTTGCGGTACTTCTGCGGATCGCTCAGATCGTCTATGACGAAGGGGATCCCGCTGTGGAAGGCCTGCTGCAGCACGGCGGAGTAGATTGCCACCGCATGCTCCGTCCGTCCGAGCGAGGCCTCTATGGATACCTCCCTGCAGTCCTCCACGTCCATGTCCGAAAAGAGCGCCCTCACCTCTTCCGCCTTGGAATAGCGCGGGTGCGGCCGCACGGCGACCCGCAGGCCCTGCTTCTGCAGGCGGAGCAGCAGGCCGTGGATCCGCTCCAGCTTCGCGCCGCTCTCCGCGCTCAGATAGTAGGTGTGATCATAGCATCGTTGCTCCGGCGCCTCCCGCGGCACGCGCAGGGAAGGAGGCGCCTCCACGGTGAACTGTCCCGGTGCGGCCCGCAGCGCCTGAAAGGTCCGCGCGTAATCCTCGTTCCATACGTAACAGCGATCAAAGTGGAAAAAGGCGTCCTGGATGTAGAAGAAGTTCTCTCCGTGCTGCGCGTTGATCAACTCCACCCCGTTCCGCTCCGCATGCAGCCGCTGCAGGGAAGAGGTGAAGGAGTATTCGCTGCAGACGATCAGCGCTTCCGGCCGATACGCCTCAAAGATCGCCCTGTGCTGCGCCACCTTGATCATCAGCTTCAGGTGGAAAAAAGGCGCTCCGGGGAAGCGCCGGCGGATCTCCTGCAGGAACGCTTCGTCCGCTTCCGTCAGACGGGGCGCGGGGCCCTCGCCGCAGAGCACGGGGTCCCCGAATTCTCTGCGCAGTCCGTCCGGAACGATATTCGCCGGCATGCCGTGGTCGAAGAAGACGCAGCGGCACTGCGCTGCCGCTGCGCTCCCCGCCTCCTTCCGATACCGGCGGAAGAGGCGCCCGTAGAGCAGGGACGCGGCCAGGCCCCAGCAGAAGGGCAGGAGCCACCCATAGAGATGCATCTGGCAGCGATACTGGCAGAAGGACCGCTCCGCGTCGTCCGAGGGCTCCGACAGCGACTCTAAAAAAGCCCGCTGCTTCTCCACCGGAAACGTAAAGAGCGGTTCCCGCTTCACCTGGAAATAGTTCGCTATGGATTTTAGTTGCTGAAGGATCCCAGCCATGCCGTGCTCTCCCGGAGATCTGCCGCTCCGCGGTCTGCCTGTGTGCGCCAGACTGAGCCGCTGCCTTTGGAGCAGTGTTACAGTCTTCCTTCCTCGATCGCCGCTGCGATGATCTGCATCAGTTTGTAATCGTCCTCGCTGTCGATGTCCAGCACGCCGTAGTCCGGCATCTCATAGAACAGCACTTTCCCGTCCAGGACCTTCTTCACGCCGCGCAGCAGGAACCCCCGCCGGTAGACGTAGATGGAACCGTTGATGTCGAAGCACTCCGGCGCCTCCTGCCGGGCCAGATAGTCGCTCTCGAGTACCAGCCTGCCGTAGCCGTCTTCGCCCCGCTTCACCATATTGAAATAGGGGGAGCGCCTGGAGGGGACCACAGAGATCGCCACGTCCGCGGCAGGATCCTCCTCCAGCGTACGCAGGACGCCTTCGATGTCGCCGGGACGCCGCAGCGGCGAGGTCAGGTCCAGGTCGATGACGCAGTCGTAACGCTTGCCGCAGCGTGCCTCCATCTTGCGGAGCGTGTCCTGGATGACCGCCACCTTGCCCACCCGGTCGCCGGCCAGCGCCTCCTCCCGAGGGATCTCCTGAAACGCTTCGCCAAAGGCCTGCGCCTGCTCGATCAGAACAGGGCTGTCCGTGTTGACGGCCAGATCGACCGCCGCCTGCGTGCCTTCCCGGAACTTGCGGTAGGCGCGCAGCGTGCGCCAGGCCAGGGGCTCCCCGTTCAGTTCTCTGATGTTTTTGCTCTTCACGCCTTTGGAGCCGGCGCGGGCGCAGATGGTCACCAGGATGTTCATGGGTCTCTATGCTTCCTTTCGTCCGAGATCGCTGCCAAGAGCCGTCTCCGGCAGATCGTAAAAGCGCTTCATCAGGCAGATCGTTCCGCTCCGCAGCGCTTTTTTGATCTCCCCGGCGATCCTGGCCGCCGTGTCCGGCTTGTAATAAGGGCTTTCGATCTTCTCCGCCCGGCCTGCCGCGAGCGCCTGACGCATGGCGGCTTCGATGGCCTGCGACTCCGCCTCGCAGTCGATCACCGTGGAGGCGCGCAGCCTCCCCTTTTGCCGCGGCCCGACGTTGACCGTCGGCACGCCGAAGAGCGGCGCTTCATAGATGCCGCTGGAGGAATTTCCGAGCACCAGGGCGCAGAGCCGCATGGCGGAAAGATAGCGGACGATGCCCAGCGAGTCGAAGACGAAGCAGTTCGTGCGGCGCGCCGCTTCCGCTTCCAGGACCGCGTTGATCCGCTGCCCGCGGCTGTCCGCGTTCGCCTTGGTGAAGAGGAAGCGCATCTGCGGGAAAGCGTCGATCGCCGCGAAGAGCTGCCGCAGCTCCTCCGCTTCATCCGCCTCCTGCAGCGTGACCGGATGATAGGTGGCCAGCGCGAAGGGCCCGCGCAGTTCAACGCCCAGGGACGCTTCCAACTCTGCCTTTTCCATCAGCGGCAGCGTCAGGATGTTCTCCGCGCCGGGCGCGCCGTAGTTGAAGACCCTCGCCGGGTCCTCTCCCAGCTGGATCACCCTGTGGCGGGATTGCTCATTGCTGACGAAGTGCAGCCAGCTCATCTTCGTGATGGCATGGCGGAAGCATTCGTCCACCGCGCCTTCCGTGGTGTCACCGCCGTAGAGGTGCGCGATGGGTATGCGGAACATGGCCGCGGCCGCGGCGCAGGCGAAGATCTCATAGCGGTCTCCCAGCAGGACCAGCAGGTCCGGCCGTTCTTTGGCAAAATATGCTGCAAAGCCCTCCATGGCCCGGGCGCAGGAGAACGCCATGCCCTGCTCGTCGTCCTGGGAGACGATGCAGGGGATCTCCGCGGCGATCGGGAAACCGTCCGCACGGATCTCGTCCACGGTATGCCCGAAGGCGGGATCCAGATGCGTTCCGCTCACGACCAGGCGCAGATCCACCTCTGCGTCCATGTGCAGGATGCGGATGAGGCCGCGCAGCAATCCGTACTCGGCCCGGCTGCCGCTCACCACGGCGATCTTCATTTGTGAGTTTACCTCTTCCATGTCCATGCCTCTAAAATCGGATCTGCTCGTCCGGCGCAAAGTCACAGACTGCCTGCTTGCCGATCACGGAGAACCATTCTCTGGGGCTGATGCCGTCCCCGGGGCGCTTGCAGCAGAGATCGTCTTCCGCAAGGATCTGCCCCTTCCGGATGAAGCGCTTCGCCACGATGCTCTTGCGGGCGGCCGTCATGTTCCTGCGCTCCGAAGGCGAGACCCGGATGGCCTTCTCCCCCAGCGCAGTTTCGATGCGGCGGATGGCTGTGACCATGCAGCGCAGTTCCTCCGGGTCCAGGCTGGCTCTGTCATCCGGCCCTTCCATCTTTTTGTCTAACGTAAAGTGCTTTTCGATCACCTCTGCGCCCAGCGCCACCGCCGCGACCGGCGCTTCGATGCCGAGCGTATGATCGGAATAGCCCACCGGACAGCCGAAGCGTTCCCGCAGGGCCGTGATGGCACTTAGATTGGCATCTTCCAGAGGCGTCGGATACTCCGTGTTGCAGTGCAGCAGCGTGATCTCTCCCGCCCCGTGCTCCCGCAGCAGATCCACGGCGAAGGCCACGTCGTCCTCGTCGCACATGCCCGTGGAGAGGAGCAGCGGCTGGCCGGTCGCCGCCAGGCGCAGGAGATAGGGCACGTTCGTGACCTCGCCCGAAGGGATCTTCCAGACGGTCGGATCCAGCGTCTTCAGGAATTCGATGCTCTCTGCGTCGAAAGGCGTCGCCAGAAAACGGATGCCGATCCCGTCGCAATAGGCCTTCAGTTCCCGGAACTCGTCAAAAGACAGCGCGAGCCGCGACAGCATCTCCAGCTGGCTCTCGGCCCTTCCGACGTTCTGCTTCTGATAGTCCGCCATCCCGGCCGAGGCGGAGACCAGGCGCTCCGGCACGAAGGCCTGGTATTTCACCACGTCCGCGCCGGCTTCCTTTGCGGCGTCCGCCATCCGCTTCGCCAGCGCGAGGCTGCCGTTATGGTTCACGCCGGCTTCGGCGATGATCAGCACAGGATCACGCATGCTCCGCCTCCGTTCTCTCCTGCAGCGGCCGCGCCGGGACGCCGGCCAGCGTCACGCCGGCAGGCGCGTCTTTGGTCAGCACGGCGCCCGCGCCCAGGACGGCGCCGTCTCCCATGCGGAGCCCTTGCAGCAGCGTCGCGTTCGCCCCGACGAGACAGCCGTCTCCGAGGGTGACGCAGCCGGAGAGGACCGCCCCCGGATTGCAGCAGTTATAGTCGCCCAGCGCCACGTCGTGGCCGAGCGTGGCGCAGCGGTTGATCAGGTTGAAGCTTCCCATGCGGATGCCGCAGGCCAGCACCGCGCCGGCGGAGATGACGTTCCCTTCGCCCAGGGCTTCCGGCGGCTCCAGAAAGACCGCCGAAGGGTGGATGAGGTTCGGGAAGCACACGCCTGCGCAGCTCCGCAGCGCCCCATACAGGCGCCTCTTCAGCGCGCCGTCCGCAAAGGGAAGGAAGACGGCCAGCTTCCCGCGGGCAGCCGCCAGTGCCGGCAGATCCGCGTCGCAATATGCCACCGTCTGCCCGCCCGTCACGGGCATGCCGATCTTCTCCTGCTCCGCTTCGACGAAGCCCAGAAAAACATAGTCATCCAGCGCCTGCAGGATCCAGTAGGCCTCTTTGGAAGCGCCTTCGCTTCCCAGGATCACGGCTGCCAAACGTTCTTTCTCCACTAGCGTTCAAACCTCTTCTTCATCTTTTCCATATCGCCGAACTGCCCCATGTCCATCCATGCATCGTCGGAGATGGGATAGGTCCCGATGCTCTCTCCGGCCCGCAGGCATTCTTCGATCAGATCTGTCATGGGCAGATGATGCTTTTCCTGGATGTATTCCAGTGCCCGCGGCTCCATCACGTACACGCCCGTGTTGACCAGATAGTCCAGGGCCGGCTTTTCGACCAGCTGATCGATCTTGCCTTCCGGCGAGAGCGTGACGGTGCCGTAGGGAATGACGTAGCGCTTCATGGAGGTGACCACGGTGATCAGATTGCCGCTCTTTTTATGGAACTTCAGGAGGTTCGCGTAGTCGATCTCCAGCAGGATGTCGCAGTTGCTCAGGAAGAAGGTCTCGTCGAGGACGCCCTTCGCGTACCATAGGCTGCCGCCGGAGCCGAGCGGCTCATCCTCTTCGATGTATCGCACCTCGTAGTCGCGTTCCAGCTCGTCGAAATAGGCTTTGATCATGTTCTTCTTGTAGTTCAGCGAGAAGAAGAACTGCCGGCAGCCGTACTGATAAAAGCTGTCCACCACCAGCTCCGCGATGGGGCGCTCTCCGATGGGGATGAGCGGCTTCGGCACCACCGTGGTGTACGGCAGGAGGCGCTCTCCCTTGCCGCCGGCCATGATGAAGACCGGCGTTTCGATCGGGTCGAAGCGGACCGTTTTCCCCTCTTCGTTCCAGAAGACGATGTCCAGAATGTGCATGGCCTCGTCCACCACCGGGACCGCCAGGATCACGTACTCCTCGATGAGCGCCTTGGCCCTCTGCTCCTCGCCTTTGCGCACGAATTTGGGCTGCGGGTTCATCACTTCGCGCACCGGCACGTCCAGGCCGTTCCCTTTCAGGATCCAGCGGCGGATGTCGCCGTCGGAGACGCAGCCCACCAGCGCGTCTGCCTCATCGACGACGAAGAGCTGATGCAGGGCGCGGTTCAGCTTTTCCATGCAGCTGCGCACGGATTCAGTCTGGAGCGCTTTGAAACGGTCGATGTCTTTCATGTTTGCCATCCTTTTTTCTCCGCCGTGCCCGCCTCAGCGACGAAACACGCTGCGGATGAACTGCAGCTCGCGTATGCGGAACAGATACAGGAGCAGGAGATAGAGCAGCGCGGCGCAGACGACGGCCAGCGCCAGCCCGAACACGGCCGGCAGGGCCAGCCCGCCGCTGAGCGCGCGAAACACGAGCTGTGCCGCGCAGACCGCCAGGATCGCCGCCGCACAGACCTTCCACACCCGGGTGCTCTGATCGATCAGGCGCAGGCGGGGCATCTTCCTCCGGAACAGGAAGATGCTCACGCACATGCCGCAAACGGCCGCCACGCTGGTCCCCAACGCCAGCCCCCGGATGCCGAGATGCCGCACCAGGAGCAGATTCAGGGTCACGTTCACCGCCACGCTGAAGATCCCGATGTACAGCGGCGTCAACATGTCTTTAAAAGATTGAAAGGCGCTGGAAACGTAGGTGTTCATAGAAGCGCCCAGCAGATAGGGTCCGTAGCAGAGCAGCGCACCGGCCGTCACGCCGGTCGCGGCCGCATTGAACGCGCCGCGCTCATAGATCACCTGCACGATCTCGTGCGAAAAAACCATGGTGCCCAGCGTGAAGGGGAGCGTGATGATCAGAATGATCATGAAGCCCGTCCCCAGCATGTCGTTGTATCGCTCATAGTCCTCCTGGGCCCGCGCCTGGTTGAGCCTCGGATAGACGATGGTGGTGACGATCGTGGCGGTAAAGCCGATCAGAAGGTTGGCGACCAGCACGGCGTAATTCAGCGCCGAGACGCTGCCTTCCGGCAGGCCGGAGGCCAACATGCGGTCTACATAGGTGTTGATCTGAGAAACATAGCAGCCGATAAAAACCGGGAGAGCCAGCGTCAGCACCTGTTTGGCCAGGCCGCTGCTTTGAAAGCTCCAGGTCCAGCGCAGCCCCGTCCGCCGCGCCAGCCCGTTCAGGAGCAGGCAGATCAGGACATAGGAGAGCATCAGCCCGAAGATCAGCAGCTTCTCCTGGTACCGCACCGCCAGAACGGTGAATACGATGATGCAGAAATTCTGAACGTAGCCGAATATGATCGGCTGCAGGAAGATCCCTTTATAGTGGAGGTATGCGGTCAGCAGCAGGTTCAGCGAAGTGAAGGCGAGGGCGCAGAAGGTGATCCGCAGGAAGAAGACCGTCAGGGCCGCCTGCTGGCCCGAGAAGCCGGACGCGAAGAGCCGGACGAACTGCGGCGTGAACGCGACGCCGATGACCGTTACCACCAGGGCGGCTTTGAGCAGCAGATTGCGGATGTCGTTGACGAACGCGTCCGCGCTCGCCTCTCCTTCCTTCTCGGCACGGTCCGAATACAGCGGCATGAAGCTGATCGAGACCGCGCCCAGAACGCCGGCGAAGAGCATGTTCGGGATGTTCTGCGCCATCACGTAGGCGTCCACCACGTAGCCGGTCCCGAAACAGGCCGCGAGCACCATCTCGCGCACGAAGCCGAAGACCTTGGATACCAAGGTGAGCACCGCCATGAGCACCGCAGTCCTGGCGGCGCTGCGCTGTATCGTTTTTTTCTGTTCTTTGCTGCTGATGGTCTCCGGCACGCCTATCTCCCAAATGCAAATAATTATACAATGTTACTATATCATCCAAGCCCTGCTTTCGCAAGCGGAAGCCCCGCCGGAGGCTCATCTTTTCACTATACAAGGCCCCGGATTCAAGCTATAATGCTGTAAACAGACTTTTGTGCGCTCCGCATGGCGCGCATGCCCGTTCCCCCTTGAAAACACCGGAGTTTACAGACTATGAAAACCATTCGGGTCTATGTGGTCGACAACAGGGCCCACACGCCGCCGGACGATACGCTGGACGGCCTGGTCCTCTCCAGGCTCGCGCAGTATTACAACGTCGTGATCGATCCCAAGACGCCCCAGATCGTCTTCGGGGACATCTTCGGCTCCATGATCGGGAAATACGACGCGATCCGCGTCTCGCTGAGCCGCGAGAACTACGCGCCGGATTTCAATCTCTACGATTACGCGATCACCATCGTGCAGGACTTTTCGTTCAAAGACCGCGTACACAACCTTCCGGTCATCATCTTCCAGAAGCAGGAACGAAACGCCCTGCTGGCCGTCGAGAACAGAAAGGAATTCACGGAGGCGGACCTTGCCGCCAAGACGGGCTTCTGCAGCTTCGTGCAGGCGAATCCCATTCCCTCCCGCGTGGAGTTCTTCAACAAGCTCTCCGCCTATAAGCGTGTCGATTCCGGCGGACGGCTGATGAACAACGTCGGCGGCCCCGTGGCGGACAAGCTGGCCTTTCAGGCTTCGCGCAAGTTCGCCATCTCCTTCCTGAACGAGATCAACTACACCGCACAGGACCGTCCTCTGACGGAGTTCGCCTCGCGCACCATGCCGATCTTCTGGGGCAACCCGGACATCGGCGAGATCTACAACACCAAAGCCTTCGTCAACGTGATGGACTACCCCTCCTTCGACGCCGCCATCGAAGCCGTGAAGGAGATCGACCAGGACGACGCCCGCTACATCGAGATGATGAACGAGCCTGTCTTCGCGCCGAAGGTGAACATCACGCTGGAGAACGAGCTGAGGCGGCTGGACGATTATCTGATCAACATCGTCGAGAACGGCTCGCGCTGCTCGCAGGGCAGCGGGCACAGGCGCTTTGAGAAATGGTCCTACTACGGGCGCAGGCGGCAGGTCTTCCTGTTGGACTTCGTCCACCGCTTCCAGCCCACGCTGGACGTGCTCTTCGCCTCCCGGCCGGGACAGGCGGTCCGGAAAGGCCTCATCCGCGCCTACAAGATCGTAGAACGCAGGCAGGGCGATTACGGCAAATAGGCCCCCTGCCGCCCCCTTCCCGCCTGTTCCCATCCCGCAAGGAAAGAGATCCCATGAGCGCTTCTTTGAGCAAAGTCAAAAACGCCATCTATCACAGCCTGATGAAAGAACGCAGGGCCTCCTGGGGAAGCGGGGACCCCGATCTGCAGTTCTTCGTCATCCGGCGTTCTTCCCATGCCGGCATCGGCTCCTACCTGATCACGCACCTGGGCTGCCTGAAATACGCGGCGGAACGCTGGCCACAGGCGATCCCCGTGGTCGACATGACGCGCTACCGGCAGGGCATCGCGGAGCGGGCATACAGCAAATGGGACATCCTCTCCAGCCGGCCGGCCGCGCGCACCAACGTCTGGGAACTTTTCTTCGAGCAGCCCGGCGGATACACGCTCGACGCGATCGCCGGGAGCCGAAACGTGATCCTGAGCGACGGCGACCCCGCCGCCCGGTATCCGAACCCCTGGTCCGAACGATGCTATTCTTACGAGTCGCTGGCGCGCTGCGGCTACGCGGCGCTCTTCGACCGATACATCCGCCTGCAGCCTGCGCTGCGGCAGCAGTTTGAAGCGGAATGGGCCCGGATCGCCGGCGGCGCCGGAAAGATCCTCGGCGTGAAGGCCCGCAAAACGGGCTATGCCAGCGAACGGCCCAGCGGCCTGAACGTGCAGCCGGAAGAAGATCTGCTGCTGCAGAAGGCGGACGAGATGCTGCAGGCGGGAGGCTACGCCAGGCTCTTCCTCGCCACGGAGGACGTGACTGTGGAAGAGAGTTTCCGAGCGCATTACGGCGAGCGGCTCCTGACGGTCCCGAAGGCATGGAACTGCTTCACCGCCGTGGACAATCCAGACGGACAGATCGATTACAACGACCCGCGCCGGGTGGAAGCGCTCGGCTATGAAAAAGCCTGCTCGCAGACGGAAGACACCATCTCCTATCTGCAGGAGATGTATCTTCTCTCACGCTGCGATGCGCTTCTGGCGGGCAGGTCCAGCGGCATCTTCTACGTGCTGCTGGAAAACCGCGGCAGGTTTGAAGACGTGTTTCTCTTCGATCTGGGCAGTTATTCTTAGATCACGATCATTCGGAGGATCCAATGGTTTCAGTACGAGATGCATTTTTCAACCGGATCTATGAGAACTCCAAAAAAGGAGAAGAGATCCTGATCGTTTCGGCCGACCTGGGCGCACCGAGCCTCGACGCGTTCCGGCAGGTTTTCCCGGAGCGCTTTATCAACGTCGGTATCGCCGAGCAGAACCTGGTCGCCGTCGCCTGCGGCCTGGCCGCGTCCGGAAAAAAAGTGGTCGCGTACGGCTTGAACCCCTTTCCCGCCATCCGCGCCTTCGATCAGATCCGCTGCCTGATGTGCGAACTGAGCATCCCTCTGACGCTCTGCGCGCTGAACGCCGGCCTCTGTTCCGCGGAAGCCGGTTTCACCCATTTCGCGATCGAAGACTTCGCCGCCATCCGGACGCTGGAGGGCGTGGAGATCCTGGATCCGACCGACGAAGGCCTCTCGGAGCTGCTGGCCGACGACGTCGGCAGCGGCATCCATCCGCCGCGCTTCGTACGCTTTGACAAAACGATCAGAGGCAGGATCTACGACAGCAGTGAGCTCTCGCTCGCGCGCGGCTATTCCGTGCTGGGGAACCGGGCGGCCGGGACCTGCGTCGTCGCATTCGGAGCTTACCTCACGGAACTGTATCAGAAGCTGACGGAGACCGGCCAGATCCGTGATGTCAAACTGATCGACTGCTATAAGATCCCGTTCGACGAAGCCGGTTTCATAGACGAGATCCGGAACTGCAGCCGGATCGTAACGGTGGAAGAGAATGCCGCGGCCGGCGGTTTGGGCTCGCTCGTGCTGGAGATCCTTTCCGATCACAGGCTGATGCTGCCGGTCAAACGCTTCGCTTTGACACACGGCCTGTACGACGTCTTCACGAGCAGGGCTTTCATCCGCAGAGACCAAGGCCTTACCGTTGAAGATGTGATGGCTGATCTGTTTTCGCAGTGCGGAGGGGACCGATGAGAGATACCGTATCGAACTTGGAAGAAAAAGCGTATCAATACCGGAAAAGATTTCTTGAGCTCTTCACCGCGCTCGGCTTCGGGCATGTCACCTCGGCATTTTCCTGGGCGGAGGTCGCGACCGTGCTGATGAACGAGTTCGTGCGCTTCCCCGGCAGCGACCCCGCCGGAGCAGCGGACAAGCTCGTCATGAGCAAGGGCCACGGAGCAGGGATCCTCTTCCCGATCTTCGAAGATCTGGGCCTGATCGGCAAAGAAGAGATGGAGGATTCCCTGCGGATCGGCGGTTCCAACGTCTCCATCCGAAAATGCTATCTGCCGGGCTTTGATTTCTATGGCGGGTCTCTGGGGCTCGGCCTCGGCTTTGCCGCCGGCATCGCAAAGGACATACAGCTCTCCGGAAGCGAGGACCGGGTCTACTGCATCGTCGGAGACGCGGAATGCTATGAAGGCTCCATCTGGGAGGCAGCCGCCTTTGCCGGACACAACAGTCTGGATCGGCTCATCATCGTGGTCGACCGCAACGGCCTGGGCTGCTCCGACTTCACCGAGCACATGCTCCGTCTGGAGCCCTTTGAAGACAAATGGAAGGCGTTCAACTGGGAAACGCAGACGATCGACGGGCACGATATCCGGGCGATCTACGACGCGCTGGATCGCGCGGTCTCATCCAACGAAGCCAAGCCCCATTGCATCATCGCAGAGACGAAGAAAGGCAAAGGCCTGGATTATCTGATCGACCGGCCGCTGATGCACGGGTATATGCCGGCCAACGAAGACATCGACAGGGCCTTTGCGGAGCTGCAGCACGTCCGCAAGGGATCTTAGGGAGGAAGTACTATGGTGATCTGCCGCGCGCCGTTCCGCATGTCCTTTTTCGGCGGGGGGACCGACTACAAGGCCTTTTTTGACGAGCATGGCGGGAGCGTAATCTCCACGACCTTTGACAAATACTGCTACGTGACCGCCAGGCATCTGCCGGGGTTCTTTGATTATAAGAACCAGGTGAATTACTCCAGGATCGAGCGGACCACTTCCGTCGACGAGATCCAGCACCCGGCCGTCCGGGAGACCATGAAGTTCCTGGACATGAAAAACATGTACGTGGGCTACGACGCGGACCTGCCCGCGCGCTCCGGCCTGGGCAGCAGCAGTTCCTTCGTCGTCAGCATGCTGAACGCCTTCTATGCCATCAAGGGAAAATACGTGGACAAGAAACGGATCGCCGACGAGGCGATCTACATCGAGCGGGTACTCTGCAAAGAGAGCGGCGGCATCCAGGATCAGATCGCCACGTCCTTCGGCGGCTTCAACCGGATCGACTTCCACAGCGACGGTTATTCCGTGAAGCCCGTGATCATGGACCACAAACGGAAGCAGCTCCTGGAGAAGAATCTGCTGCTCTTCTTCACCGGCTTCACCAGGCTCTCCTCCGAGATCGCCACCGAGCAGGAGAAGAGCACGAAAAAGAGCACCGCGGACCTGCTGGAGATGCTGCGCCTGGTGGACGCCGCGGAGCAGATCCTGACGGACCGGCATTCCGATCTGGACGAGTTCGGCCGGCTGCTCGATCATACCTGGCAGCTGAAGCGGAAGCTCACCAGCAAGATCTCGACCGATTTCGTCGATGAGACCTACGAGAAAGCCAGGGCGGCCGGCGCGCTGGGCGGAAAGCTCATGGGCGCGGGCGGCGGCGGCTTCATGGTCTTCTACGTGCCGGAGGATGCCCAGCAAAGGGTGAAGCAGGCCCTGTCTCATTTGCTATACGTCCCGTTCGATTTCGAAGACGAAGGCTGTAAGATCATGTATTACGTTCCGGAAGAATATGAGGTCGGCGGTCAATGATGGAAAAAGACGCAAAGATCTACATCGCGGGCCACAGCGGGCTGGTCGGTTCCGCGATCCTGCGGGCCCTGCAGCGGCAGGGATACCACCGCTTCGTTCTGCGCACACACATGGAGCTGGATCTCCGCGATCCGCGCGAAACGCTGGCTTTTTTTGAGGCGGAACAGCCGGACTATGTCTTCATGGCTGCGGCCACGGTGGGCGGCGTGGTCGCCAACGACACGCATCCGGCAAAATTCTTCTATGACAACATCACCATGGGCGTCAACGTCATCGACGCGGCGCATCGGAGCGGCGTGAAAAAGCTGCTCTATATGGGGAGCAGCTGCATCTACCCGCGGGACGCCGCGCAGCCGATGACGGAAGACGCGCTGCTGAGGGGGCGCGCCGAGCCGACGAATGAGGCGTATGCCATGGCCAAGATCTCCTGCCTCAAGATGTGCGAGTATTACGCCCGCGAATACGGATGCGACTTCATCTCATGCATGCCCTGCAACGCCTACGGCCCCGGGGACGATTTCGATCCCGCCACGTCGCACGTGGTCGCCGCTCTGATGCGCAGATTCCACGAAGCGAAGGAACAGGGGCTGCCGGAGGTCGTGATCTGGGGCAGCGGGACGCCCATCCGCGAATTCATCTTCATCGATGACATCGCGGACGCAGCCGTGTTCCTGATGCAGAACTACGCGGGCCATGAGACCGTGAACGTCGGGACCGGCACGGAATACAGCATCCGCAAACTCGCTGAGATCATCCGGCGCGTGGTGGGCTATGAAGGGAAGATCGTGAACGATCTCTCCAAGCCGGACGGCTCCCCCCGAAAGCTTCTGGATTCCGGAAAGATCTTCCGGATGGGCTGGCGTCCAAAGGTCTCCTTTGAGGATGGCATGAAGAAAACATATCAGGACTTTTTAGAGAACATCGGCAGATATCTGGGCAAGGAGGCAGGTTCGAATTGAAAGCACTGATCACCGGGATCACAGGCATGGTCGGTTCCCATCTGGCGGACTACCTGCTGGCCAACACTGACTGGGACGTATACGGCGTGTGTCGATGGCGGAGCCCGCTCGACAACGTGGCGCATCTGCTCGCGCGCGTCAACCGGAAAGACCGTGTCTTTTTTGAATACGCGGATCTGAACGACCAGGTCTCCCTGATCAAAGTGATCGAAGAGATCCGGCCGGACTTCATCTTCCATCTGGCGGCGCAGAGCTATCCGCAGACCTCGTTCACGGCGCCGATCGACACGCTCAATACGAATATCCTGGGCACCTGCCGGCTCCTAGAAGCCGTCCGGATGGAGATGCACAGAGAGCCACAGTATCGGCCGCTCATCCACGTCTGCGCTTCCTCGGAGGTCTTCGGACGGATCCCGGCGGAGAAGAAGCCCGAGACCGGCATCCATGAAGAATGCCCCTTCCACCCCGCCTCTCCGTACGCGATCAGCAAGACCGGCACGGATCTGCTCGGGCGCTACTATGCCGAAGCCTACGGCATGACGGTCATGACCACGCGCATGTTCACGCACACCGGCCCGCGCCGCGGCGACGTCTTCCACGAATCCACCTTCGCCAAGCAGATCGCTATGATCGAAGCCGGGCTGATCGAGCCGAAGGTCATGGTCGGCAATCTGAACAGCCTCAGAACGTATGCCGACGTCCGCGACGCCGTGCGCGCATACTATCTGCTGCTCACGGTCGATCCGATCCCGGGCGAGTATTACAACATCGGCGGCTCCTATACCTGCCGGGTGGGCGACACCCTGAACACGCTTCTCTCGTTCAGTCCCAGAAAGGACGAGATCGAGATCGTGACCGATCCGGAACGGCTGCGGCCGATCGACGCGGACCTCCAGGTCCCGGACTGCAGAAAGTTCAAGGCGCACACCGGCTGGGAGCCCGAGATCAGCTTTGAGACCACCATGCGCGACCTGCTCGACTACTGGCGCGAGAAGGTCGGCAAGGGCGAAGTCTTTCTCACAAGATAGGGAGGGTGCCGTGCTGAATATCCCGCTCATGAGCAACAACATCACCGAGGACGACAAGCGCGTCCTTGCGGACTTCATCCTGCATTCGGACCGCTTCACCAACGGCCCCAAAGTGCGCGAATTTGAAAAGGCCTGGTCCGAGTGGCTGGGCGTGAAGTATTCGCTCTTCGTGAATTCCGGCTCCTCCGCGAACTTCATCACGATGGCCGCGGTCAGAGAGATGAAAGGCGCCGGCGAAGTGATCCTTTCGCCGATCGGCTGGTCCAGCGACGTAGCCGCGGCGATGACGGCCGGTTTCACGCCGGTGTTCGCCGACGTGGATCTGGACACCTTCGCCATGAACGAAGACGCTGTGATCGGCAGCATCACGGACCGGACGAAGGCGGTGCTGCTGACGCACGTCCTGGGCCATGACGGCATGAGCGACAGGGTCAGAGCGGTCTGCAGAGACAGGGGCATCGTTCTCGTGGAGGACGTCTGCGAGTCGCACGGCGCGCTGCACGGCGGCGCAAAATGCGGAAGCATCGGCGACGTTTCTAATTTTTCCTTTTACTACGCCCATCACATGAGCACCATCGAAGGCGGCATGATCTGCACCAACGATGCTGACATGTACCGCACGTTCCGCATGTTCCGCAGCCACGGCCTGCTGAGAGAATGCGACGATAAGGCCTATGCGGAGCAGGTGACGACAGAATATCCCGAACTGCATCCGGAATTCATCTTCATGCTCCCCGGCTATAACATGCGGAGCACGGAGCTCAACGCGGTGATCGGCCTGAATCAGCTGAAGCGCCTGGACTCCAACATCGAAAAAAGGCAAGCGAACTACCGCATCTTCCTTTCGCAGCTGGATCCGGAGCTGTACTTCACGGACTTCAGGGAAGAAGGAAGCAGCAACTACGCGTTCATCGTGCTGCTGCGGGAGGCGCATACCGGCCTCTTCCCGAAGCTCGTGGAGGCTCTGAGAAAGGAAAATGTCGAATTCAGGCGCGGCACTGCGGGCGGAGGCGATCTGGTCAGGCAGCCGTTCGTCCGCAAGGCGTATCCGGAGATCCGGCCGGAACTGCTCCCCCATGCGGAATACATCCACAAATATGGTCTTTATACCGGGAACTATCCCGATCTGCGCGAGGAGCAGATCCTGGCGCTGTGCGAGCTGCTGAACGGCATCAAAGAGTAAGTGTTGAAAGGCAAGTTTTCATGAGGCGGTGCATGAACATGGACAAGAAAATAGCGCACGCGGAAGAGCATCTGGACCTGCTGATCGAACGGCATCCTGCTTTGGCGCCCTGCCGCGGGTCGATCCTGCAGGCCTATCTCATGCTGGAAGAGTGCTATCAGCATGACGGAAAGCTGCTGATCGCGGGCAACGGCGGATCGGCCGCCGATGCGGAACATGTCGCGGGAGAGCTGATGAAGCGCTTCCAGAGACCAAGGCCCGTTCCGCCCGCCTTCGCCGAAAAACTGATCGCCGTCGACCGGGCCAGAGGCGCGGAACTCGCCCAAAACCTGGAGCGCAGCCTCATGGCGATCCCTCTGGTGGCCCACGAAGCGCTCAGCACGGCCTATATCAACGACGTGGACGGCCTCGGGGTCTTCGCGCAGCAGCTGTACGGTTTCGGCCGCCCCGGAGACGTGTTTCTGGGGATCTCCACCTCCGGCAAGAGCAAGAACGTGATCATGGCGGCGATCGTGGCCCGGGCCCTCGGCATCGGGATCATCGCGCTCACCGGCGCGGCGGGCGGCGAGCTCGCCCAGATGGCCGACGTGGCGATCCGCGTCCCGGAGGCCGAGACTTACAGGATCCAGGAGCTGCATCTGCCGGTCTACCATTGCCTCTGCCTGATGCTGGAGGACCGTTTCTTCGGTGAAGGGGCGGCTCTATGATCGCCGTCATCATGGCCGGCGGGAAAGGGACCCGGATCCGTTCCGTCGCCCCAGACATCCCCAAGCCGATGATCGAGATAGAAGGAAAGCCGGTCCTGGAGCGCGAGATCGAATGCCTGCGGGATCAGGGCTTCACGCAGCTCATCCTCACGGTCTCGCACCAGGCCGAACGGATCATGGAGCACTTCGGCGACGGCAGCCGCTTCGGCGTGTCCATCGAGTATTTCAAAGAAGAAGTCCCGCTCGGCAACGCAGGCGCCCTCTTCAAGCTGCGCGGGCAGCTGAGCGGACCGTTCCTGCTCCTCAACGCCGATGCTCTGTTTGACGTTGACTTCAACAGATTCGTCAGCCGGCACCGTTCGACCGGCGCGCTGGTCACCCTCTTCACGCACCCGAACTCCCATCCGTATGACAGCGGCCTGATCGTCGCCGCGCCGGACGGGAGCGTGGAGCGATGGCTCAGCAAGGAAGATCCGAGGCCGCCTTATTATAAAAATCGCGTCAACGCGGGGCTGCATGTCATCGACCCGGCTGCGCTGGACCTGAGCGGGATCGACGCGGAGACGGTCGGCCTAACAGGGCCGGACGGCAAGGTCATCAAGGTCGATCTGGACCGGCAGGTCCTGAAGCCGCTCTGCGGTACGCATCGGATGTTCTGCTACGATTCGCCCGAATACGTGAAGGACATGGGCACGCCGGAACGCTTCCTGGCGGTCTGCGAGGATCTCCGCACGGGCCTGGTCACGGCCAGGAATCTGAAGAACCCGCAGAAGGCCGTCTTCCTGGACCGCGACGGCACCATCAACAAACATGTCGGCTTTCTGAAGGATCCGGAGGACTTTGAACTGCTCCCCGGCGCAGCGGACGCGATCCTACGGATCAACCGTTCCGGCCGTCTGGCGATCGTGGTCACGAACCAGCCGGTGATCGCGCGGGGCGAGGTGACGTGGGAGGAGCTTGCTGCCATCCACAACAAGATGGAGACGCTTCTCGGAAACGAAGGCGCCTATCTGGACGGCCTCTATCTCTGCCCGCACCACCCGCACAAAGGCTTCGTGGGAGAGATCCCGGAACTCAAATTCGACTGTGACTGCCGCAAGCCAAAGCCGGGCATGCTTCTGGCTGCCGCCAGGGATCTGAACATCGATCTGAAGGGGAGCTGGATGATCGGCGACCGGGAGAGCGACGTTCAGGCAGGCAGGAATGCAGGCTGCCGCACCGCGCTGATCGGCGAGGGCCAATGCGCGCAGGACCTGAGTGCAGGCTCCTTGTTGGAAGCCGTGCAGCAGATCCTGCAGGATCAGAACTGAAAATACACGAAGGGATTCTCGCCGGTGTAAGCCAGCGCCAGGATCAGACCGATCTCCGTAAAGAAAAGGGTCAGGCCCCAGATGCTGTTCAGATCCAGCACGGGATAAAAGCCGGACACCTTTTCTCCTTTTTTTGCGGCCTTCCGGTCTGCCGCCACGGTACCGATCAGCAGGAAAGCAAGTCCCACGAAGGACCAGAAGAACGGCTGACGGATGCCGTCCTGCAGGCTGATCACGCCGCGGATGACGGTCCATGCCGCAGCGAAGGAATCCGCGCGGAAGAAGATCCAGGTAAAAGTTATGAAGGCAAAGGTCCCGAACACCCGCAGCAGCCGGCCGGGCAGCGCGATGCCTTTCTTCCCTGCGGCTTTGTCCAGGCAGAGCGCCAGGCCGTTCAGCCCGCCCCAGAAGACGAAGGTCCAGTCCGCGCCGTGCCAAAGGCCGCCCAGGAGCATGGTCAGAAACAGATTGACGTATCTCCTGTGCTCTCCCCTGCGGTTGCCGCCGAGCGGGATATACAGATACTCTTTCAGCCAGCCGGAGAGGCTGATGTGCCACCTGCGCCAGAACTCCGTCACGTTTTGTGAGATGTAGGGCAGGTCGAAGTTTTTGTGGAAATCGTATCCCAGGCATTTCGCGCAGCCGATCGCCATGTCGGAATACCCGGAAAAATCAAAGTAGATCTGCATGGAATAGGAGACCGCCGCCAGAACGATGGTCGCCCAGTGAAAGGCCGGCGGCGCGGCATAGACGTCGTCCACGAAGACGGAGAGATGGTCCGCCAGGACGATCTTCTTGAAGAGCCCGAAGGCGAAGACCTGGATGCCCCACTTGATGTTCTCCACCGTGACCCTGCGCTCTTCATAGAGCTGCGGCAGGAAATGCACGGCCCGTACGATGGGTCCGGCCACCAGCTGGGGGAAGAAGCTGATGTAGAGCGCCAGCTTGATGAAGTCGTGTTCCGCGGCGAGCTTACCTCTGCGCACGTCGATCACATAGCTGAGCGCCTGGAACGTGTAGAAGGAGATGCCCACCGGCAGGATGATGCGCAGCGCGCCGGGCTCGCGGCCTATGACAGCGGCGACGGAAGCCAGAAAGAAATTGAAGTATTTGAAAAAGCCGAGCACGATGAGGGGCGCGACGATGCCCGCCACAAAAGCGGCTTTGCTCTCCGAACGCTTCGCGGAGCAGTAAGACGTTGCGGTGACGAAGAGCAGGAGCGCGCAGAAACGCCAGTCCCAATAGGCGTAGAAGAAATAGCTCGCCAGCAGCAGGAAGCACTCTTTCACCCGCCGTGGAAAGCGCCGCTCGATCAGTGCCGTTCCCGCGAGGACGATGCCGAAAAAGATCAGAAAATGCACGGAAGCAAAGGACATCACTCCACCTCCGCCAGCAGTCTGCAGAGCTCGTCCGCGATCATGGCGTGTCCCTGCCGGTTCAGATGGCCGCTGCCGACCGGGGTGTTGCTGAACCCATAGGGGAGCACATGCGCGCTCTCATATTCCGCCAGGAACCGCTCGCTCATGTCCAGGAAATCGATGCCGGCTTCCGCGCAGGCCGCCCGGAATTGTTCCTTCGCCTTCCGGCTGCCCGTGAGGCGCAGCGAGCCGTCCGCCTGCACTTCGGTCCCGGGGTGATAGAGGATGATCAGGCGCGCGCCGTGCGCAGCGGCCGTGTCGCTCAGCTTTTGTAGCAGCTGCGCGAGCAGGATATCATCGTTCTGCGCGTCGTCCCCGGAGCTGTCCGGCAGATCGATCTCCTGCCCGGACGCCTGCGCTTTTTGATACTTCTCTTTCTGCGCATAGAGCAGCCGCAGATAATCGCTCTTCTGAAGCAGGCCGATGATGCCGTCTGCGCGGGAGGAGAGCTCCGCCCTGCTCCCCTCGGCCATGACGGACAGCATCTCGTCTGGAAATAGGCAGCCGGCCGTCTCCATCACCACGCAAGCCGGCCGGTACCGCTCCAGGGCTGCCTCCAAATTGCAGCAGCAGGTCTCGAACACGTGCTCCGACATGCCGATGCTGTAGACAGTCTTGTGTTCCAGCTGATCGTTCATCCGCGCGGCTACGGTATCCTCCATCGCCACATTGAAGCCTTCGATCTGAGAGGATCCCATCAGCAGCACGTCGATCGGCATCCCTGCTTCGCAGTCGATGGCGTCGAGGAAGCCCTCGTTGTTGGTCCTGCCCATCGCAAAGCCTTCCGTGCCGCGGGCATAGAAGTCGTTTGCTTTCCACTTGTAATCCGTGCTGCCATCCGGGTTGGCATGGTGGATCGGAACGTTATAGTAGAACAGACAAAAAGCGCTCAGGATCAAAAAAGCGAAGATGCCGGCCAGAATGACGCGCCCGATCTGTGATGTAATCTTTCCCTTCCGCATGCTCCACATCCGTGATCAAAAACCATCCGGTCTGCTTGAGACCCTGTGATAAGTCATTTTACTTGATGATCATTTTTCTTGCAAGCCTTCGCCGCCCTGTGGTTTAATGGGATCAGCAAACATCGCTCCCCGTACCCAGGAGGAACCCATCATGCCTTCCAAAGTCTATTTCACCGACTTCCGCTGCAAACCGGGCGTCAGCCGCTTGAACA